>CAMOWQ010000138.1 GCA_946628495.1 uncultured Treponema sp.
GTGTTCTTACTGATACTGCAATTTTTGCATATAAATGTACCGATTTTTATCATCCTGAAGATGAAGGCGGACTTTTGTGGAATGATCCGCTTATAGGAATTGACTGGGAATCTGTTCTTCCAGGTATTACTCAGACTGTAAATTTGAGCGAAAAAGATAAAAAGCATGCTCCGTTCAGTCTTGAAAACGATTATTTTGATATGAATGCAAAATGGATTGGCAAATAAAAATGCGTTCTGCAGAATTTTGCTGATTTTTACAGAATATAATGCGTAGAATATAAATAGAGAGGAAAAAAATGAGAAAACTTCATAATATACTTGTTACTGGTGGTGCAGGATTTATCGGATGTAACTTTATTCACTATCTTATGGGTGAATCTACAGCAGGCGGAGCAGCTTTTACAGATGCAGGCTTTGACGGAACAATCGTAAATGTTGACTGCCTTACTTATGCAGGAAATGCAGAAAGTCTTAAAGATATAGAAAAAAAATACGGCGGAAAACGCTATTTCTTCGAAAAAGTTGATATCTGCGACCGTCCTAATATCGAACGCATTTTCAAACAGTATGATATTGATACTGTAATTCATTTTGCAGCAGAAAGCCATGTAGACCGTTCAATTCTTGGTCCAGAAACTTTTATGAAAACAAACGTAATGGGAACTTTCACTTTACTTGATGTTGCACGCAATTACTGGAAAAAAGAAGACGGTTCTATGCGCGACGATGTCGTTTTCCATCATATTTCTACTGATGAAGTTTACGGTTCTCTTGGCGAAACAGGTTACTTCCTTGAAACAACTCCTTATGATCCACGCTCTCCATATTCTTCATCAAAGGCAAGTTCAGATCATATTGTAATGGCATATTTCCATACATACGGACTCCCTATTACTCTTTCAAACTGTACAAATAACTATGGACCATTCCAGTTCCCGGAAAAACTTCTTCCTCTTATGATTTCAAATATCAAAGATGGTAAAAAACTTCCTGTTTATGGCGACGGAAAAAATATCCGCGACTGGATTTATGTAGAAGATCATAACCGCGGTGTATGGCAGATTGTAAAACAGGCACCTGCAGGTTCAAAATGGAATCTTGGCGGCGAAAATGAATGGGAAAATATCAGGCTTTTGAATACTGTAATTGATCTTACTGCAAAAGAACTTGGAAAAGATGCAGAAGATGTAAGAAAAACAATTACTTATGTAAAAGACCGCCCTGGTCATGACAGACGTTATGCAATCGACTGTACAAAAGCAAAAACTCAGCTTGGTTGGGAAAGAAAAATGACATTTGAAGAAGGCCTTCTCTCAACAATTAAATGGTATTTGAATCACAGCGAATGGATTGAACATATTCAGTCTGGTTCCTATAAAGACTGGATTGCAAAGAATTATACAGAGCAGGGTAGATAAAGAATCTAAAAATCTTTTGCTTAGGAAAGAAAAAATAATATGGAAAAAATTGAAAATAACGAAGCGGCAACATTTGAAAATGAGGATGAAATCAGTCTTATTGATTTGTTTGCCGTCCTCTTAAGAAGAAAATGGCTTATCATTATTACTACCGCAATTGCAATGATTGGTGTTGTAATTGTAAGTATTTTATCGTTAAAGCTTGATCCTGAAAAATCCTTTATGCCTAATGTTTACACTCCAAAAGCTGAAATGCTTATTAATGATGGCGATTCTAGTGGAAGTTCTTTGAGTTCAATGCTTAGCGCAAGTGGTTTAAGCGGGATTGCAGGTCTTGCAGGTGTAAACGTTAATGCCGGTTCTTCAAACAGCAGCCTTGCCTCGTATCTTCTGTACAGTAATACTATAATGGATTCTGTAATTAATAAGTTTAATTTTATTGAAGAATGGAAAATTGAAAAATCTCCTATAACATCAAGCCGTGAACAGTTAAAAAAGGTTCTGAAATCAGATTTTGACAGTGATACTGGTATATTTACGGTAAGTTTCACTGATAAAAATCCAGACCTTGCCCGTAATGTTGTTAATTATGTAGTTGATATGCTGGAACAGCGTTTTCTTGAAATTGGTGTTGATCAGAATAAACTTGCAAAACAAAATCTTGAAGAAAATATTCAGAATGCCTATGACAATATTTTGAATCTTCAGAAACAGATTGCCGATCTGGAAAATTCTGTTTCTGCTTATGGTTCAACGGATGTTCCTTCAATTGTGCTCAGTACTTCTCTTTTAAAAATGGAACTTTCGGTACAGGAACAGATTTATTCAAGCCTTAAAGCTCAGTATGAAAGTCTGAAGGTTACAATGGCAAGTGAACAGCCTGTATTCCAGATTCTTGAATATGCAGAAATTCCAGACCGGAAATCAGGTCCAAGTCGTGGAAAACTTTGTATAATCGTTACATTTGCAGCTTTCTTTGTTTCTGTTTTCCTGGCCTTTTTGTTGAATGCACTTGAAAATATAAAAAAAGACCCTGAAGCAATGGCAAAATTAAAAGGAACGAAAAAATGATTGTGAAAATGAAAAAAATAATTATTCAGATAGTTTTGATGCTTTGTCTGTTTTCTGTTTATGCTCTTGATACGGAAAGTACGGGCACTGCTTCTGAAAATAAAATAAATGCTGCGGATTTTTCCGGTACGGCACAAAGAGCAATGTCTTCTTCTGATTATATGGTAACAGCAGGAGATGTATATTCCTTAACTTATGCTGCCGGAACTGCTGCTGTTTCTTATACAATACCTGTTGATCCAAGTTATAAAATAAGAGTTTCAAATCTTGCAGTAATTGATGCTGCCGGAAAATCTTATATGACTCTTAAAAAACAGGTTGAAGAAATTGTTCAGAAAAACTATCCGATGAGTGGGGTGCAGTTCGTTCTTCTTAATCCTTCTTCTTTTAAGGTTACTGTTTGTGGAGAAGTTTCAAAGACTTCAGAAATTGGTGTATGGGGACTTACAAGGCTTTCTTCGGTCGTGTATGCATTTGCAACTCCGTATTCTTCGTTCAGAACAGTTACAGTTGTGTCGGATTCCGGTAAATCTAAAAAATATGATTTGTTCTTAGCAGACCGGGATGGAGATCTTTCTCAAAATCCATATCTTCGTCCTGATGATACAATTATTATTGGACATATAAATCGTTCTGTTTCAATTAACGGTTCTGTAGAACGGCCTGGAACTTATGAACTTTTGGACGGTGAAAATTTAAAGGAACTTGTTTTCCGTTATGCTAACGGACTTAGTAATCTTGCAGATACAAGCCGAATTACGCTTACAAGATATATATCTGATAATTATCCTTCTGGAGAAAATATTTATCTTTCTCAGAGAGATATAGATTCAGATTATAAGCTTCAGCATTATGATTCTGTAAATATTTCTTCGTATACTGCATTACGACCTGTAGTTTTTGTTGAAGGTGCACTTGGCGGTGGTGATGATACCACTCCTATGTCAAATACAAGGGTTTCTATTCAGTTTGACAATAATATGAACTATGCGTATTTTGTTCGCGCTTATTCAAGTCTTTTTTCTTCGTCTTCGGCAGATTTACAGCATGCATATATTATCCGAAAGGGAGAAGCAATTCCTGTTGATTTTACTGAAATGCTTTATGATTACACTTGCTATTCAGATTTGAATGTTGAACCAAATGATATTGTTCGAGTTCCGTTCAAACAGAATTTTATAAGTGTCGCTGGTGCTGTTTATAGTCCTGGACGATATCCTTATATTCCTGATAGAGATGCAAGTTATTATATTGGTCTTGCAGGTGGATTTATAAAAGAGAAGAATGTTAAGAATAGTATAGAAATTGTTGATATGGCAGGCCGTCCGTTGTCCGAAGATGATGTTATTACACCGGAATGTACGATTACTGCAAAAACGAACAGTTTTACATACTTTTTCAACCAGTATGCTCCTGTTATAACGACAATTCTTTCTATTACGGGTTCAACACTTTCTATTCTTGCAGCAACTCATGTAATAAAGTAAATGCCGGTTCAGGCGGTTGTTTTTGTTTTAATTCCGCCTGTTGTGGTTGAATTTATTTTGATAAAATGATAACTTATCTATCACGTATAGATTGAATACTGTGGCGTTTAATCCCCGTTTTACGCTTCGGAATTTCTTTTTATGCCAGTTCCTTGTAGAATGGATGCCGTTTCCTTTATCCTCTGCATCGGGCGCAAGATGGTTATTTATAATTTTTGATAGAGGTATTTTATATGTACGCAACTATTGAATTTAAGGGCAAACAGTACAAAGCAGAAAAAGATGTTGTCCTTACAGTTGATAAGCTTGATGCTGAAAAAGGCACAAAAATTGACATCGATACAGTTCTTTTGGTAAGTGACGGTGATAAGATTTCCGTTGGTGCACCATACGTAAAAGGCGCAAAGGTTACTGTAGTTGTTGAAGAAACTTTCAAAGATAAGAAAGTATTGGTTTTGAAATATAAATCAAAGAAAGACTATCACAGACTTATTGGTCACAGACAGCAGTATACTAAGGTTCGTGTAGAATCTATCACACTTGCATAAGTTAGATATTTAAGGAGATTACTATGGGAAGAACACGTGGTGGTAGCGGTGCAAAAAACGGCCGTGATGCAAATCCAAAAAATCTGGGAATAAAGAAATATGCGGGAGAATCTGTTACAGCAGGTTCAATTATCCTTAAACAGCGCGGAACAAAATTCTATCCTGGCGAGAATGTAATGAAAGCTGGAGATGACAGTTTGTTCGCTGTAGCAGACGGAAAAGTAGTTTACTCAGAACGTAACAATCATAAATACGTTTCTGTTCAGTCTGCTGAATAAATATAAGCTGTTTTAATAGGCTATGATACCCGCTCAAGATGTGCTTGGACGGGTATTTTTTTTGATATAAGGATTAGTTTTATGATAGGTTTTGCTGACGAAGCATTGATAGAGGTTCGTTCTGGAAACGGTGGTAATGGATGTGTTGCATTCAGACGCGAAAAATATATTCCTCATGGCGGACCAAATGGTGGTGACGGTGGAAAAGGTGGAGACGTCATTTTTTGTGTAAAAAGAAATTTAAGGACTCTTGCAAAAATCAGGCAGAAGCATTGTTTTAAGGCTAAAAATGGCGGAGACGGTCAAGGATGGAATAGATTTGGTGCAGACGGAGAAGACTGTGTTATTCCTGTTCCGCCTGGAACAACTTTGAGAGATGCAGAAACTGGCGAAATAATTTACGATTTTTCGGCTGCAAAAGGTGATGAGACCTTTACATATTTGAAAGGCGGAAACGGCGGCTGGGGAAACGTTCATTTTAAAACTTCGACAAATCAGGCGCCTCGACATGCGAATCCTGGACAAAAAGGCGAAACTCGTTTTATCAAGCTGGAATTAAGCATTATGGCAGATGTTGGCCTTGTCGGCTTTCCAAATGCAGGAAAATCATCTTTGCTTACGGCTTTTACAAATGCTCGTCCAAAAATTGCGCCATATCCTTTTACTACAATCATTCCGAATCTTGGAGTATTGCGTGTTGATGATGAAAGTGATGTGATTATTGCTGATATTCCTGGAATTATTGAAGGTGCAAGCGAAGGTCTTGGACTTGGCGATACATTCCTTAAGCATATTACAAGAACGTCATGTCTTCTGTTCATGATTGACTGTTCAGACGAAAATTATAAGGACGCCTATAAAACGTTGTGCGGCGAGCTTGAATCTTATTCAGACGTGCTTATGGAAAAAAAGAGAATCATTCTTTTAAATAAAATTGATGTTGAAGGTGCATACGACAGGGCAGTTGAACTTGCAGATTCAATCCGTGCTTTGGAAAAAGATGCCGTTGTTATTCCTGTTTCAGTAATGACGGGTCGCGGTATGAAAGATGCAAGAAATGCCATTATCAGGCTTGTAAACGAAATGGAATCTGGTTCTGCTGCCGAAAATTCAGAAAATTCAAAAGAAGAAAAAGAATCTGATTTTGGAAAGAATTTTATGGCAACGCGTGCAGATATTATGGATGAAGATGATGTTCAGTATCCTGGAAGTGAATCGAAAATGAAGATAGCAGTT
>CAMOWQ010000139.1 GCA_946628495.1 uncultured Treponema sp.
TATCCAATATGGTTATGCCTTTGATTCCAATGGATTTACAGAGGATTCATCATTATTTTTTTTCGAAGATGCACATGACACCAGCACAAAGACCGACATCATCATCAAAAATAAAACTATAAATCTTTTTCGTTTCATATTATTCACCCGACCATCTCCATTTCAAAAAACACAGTGCAAATGCAAAAGTTTCATGACACCATGTTTTATTAAAAATCATTTTTTACTAAATCAATCTTCCGTTTTTTCATCCAGAAGCCTTTGTGCCTGAAGTGCCTTTTCCTTCAAGATTTTTATAGAATCATAGCTTGCAATTGAAGCATCAGCCGAAGTTTGAGTTCCCCTTCCGCTATCAGAAGAAAGAGCTTTTTTCTGATTTGAAGCCGCCGGTTCACTATTCGCTTCCACAACACTCTGAGCATCCTTTTTCAAAAGCTCAATCTGTTGTTCAAGAATGCGCACCTGCTCTTCAAGATCCTCATTTTTTTTCTGTGCCTCATTCAATTTCTGCCTTGTCGAATAAACAGCATCGTTATTATAAAGTTTTAACTGTTTTTCATAATCTTCTTTTGCAGCAAGATATTCTTCTCCTGTCTGTTTTAGAAGATAAAGCAATTTTTCTTCACGGGCACGCTGGGCAATAGACTCAATCTTAAACTGGGCAGCCGCAACCTTGCTGTTATCAGGATAATCCGCAATAAGACGTTCAAAAACCGACTGAGCCTCATCATATTTTTCACATGCGAACAAAGCTTCTCCAATCCAATACAACGCAACCGGATACATGGAATGCGATTCATACTGATGACAGAAATCACTTAATTCGACAATTGAATTTTCATATTCACCAAGATTGAAAAGAACTTTACCTCTTAAATATTGAATCTGAGGCATATAAATAGAATCTGAAAAATTTTCTACAAAATAATTACAGTCAGATAATGCACTCTGATTTTCTTTTGCATAAATTTCGGCAGAAATAAGCATGTAATACGTTTCAGGAGTATTGTTTTCTGAATAAGAAGCTGCTTTTTTCAGCATGAAGATTGATTCTTTCCAATTGCCTTCGGAATAAGCATTACAGCCTTCAACAAAAGCTGTCATAGATGCCGACTCAACAGTACCAGCTGCAAAAACAGTGGAATTTAAAATAATTCCTGAAATCACGGAGATAAAGAGCATTTTTCTTATTCTGTGTTTCAATTTAACTTCCTCCATATTTCTGCCGGCAGCTTTTACAAGGCTTTTTATAAATAACCAGGAATCTTAAACATTCCATTTAAGGGAACCATTGAAAAATGCAGAACCAGAAACTATTACATCCGCACCTGCATCGAGCACAGTTCCCAACGTTTTTGAATTAACCCCGCCATCAACAGAAATCAAATATCCGTATCCCTTCTCTTCCCGTATGCGCTTAAGTTCTTTTATTTTTTCAACGCAGGAAGGAATAATTTTCTGACCGCCCCATCCCGGATTAACGGTCATCACTAATATAATATCGGCATATTCCAGCAATTCCGAGAGTAAAGAAACAGGAGTTGAAGGAACAATTGCAATTCCAGCCTTTTTTCCAAGCTCATGTATGTGCTGAATAAGCCTGTGGGCATGCACTGCCGCTTCCAGATGAAATGTAATCCAGTCTGCACCAGCTGCTGCAAAAGAATCAATCTGATTTTCAGGATGCTCAACCATAAGATGAACATCAAAAGGCAGAGATGTAAGCGGGCGTATACATCTTACGACCGGCTGACCATATGTAATTTCAGGAACAAAGGAACCATCCATTACATCAATATGAACTACAGAACCGCCGTTTTTTTCTATTAAGGAAACGGCTTCTCCTAATTTTGAAAAATCCGCAGATAATACAGACGGAGCTAAAACAGGTGTTTTCATAATTTTATAATATCAAAATAAAGCCTTTTTTACAATTATAAATAATTTTTTGCCCATTAAGTTTAATAACGTCCCCTCACTTCTGTCAAAAATAAAAAATTAGTTATTTTTTTAATATTTAACTTGACAGATAAAAAAAAAGGCTGTATATATTTTGTCCCATTTTTACTATTCTTTATTGACTAAAGTATTCAAACTTGTATAAAATATAAATGTTGCTATGGAGAATCAGACTGGAAACACATTGAAGGATGCCTTGTCTTTTTTAGAAAAGGGAAATCCTGTTCAGGCTCAAAAAATCATAGGACTTCTCTTCGAGAAAGACCTTGATTCCAAGGAACTGATTTATACAAACAGATGCTGTACATACTGGATAGATTCAAAAAGGCGACTTACAGAAATCGAAGATCCGTTTGAACGCGGTGAAAGGATTCTGGAAGAATGGAAGAATTTCAGGACATTCATGTCCGGTGAAAAATTCACATTCGAACCGGCTTTTTACGCATTACAGAGGGGCTTCTTTTCTACGGCTCTAGAAAATTATACAAAACATCTTGATGAAAAGGATTCTTTTCAGAAAGCGGAAGCCTACAGAAAAGCCGGTCTATGTTATAAAAAACTCGGCGATTTTGAATCGGCAAAAAGCTTTCTGACAGAGGCGAACAATTCTTTCCCAAACCTGCCGCATATACTTGCAGAACTTGCAGACAGTTATTCATTATGCGGAGAAGACAGGGTTAGTAAAGTTCTGTTCAGAGAAGCATTTTTTATTAATCCTGATGACATTGAGCTGGAATTTCTTGATTCCGAACTCATAAAATGCCTGATTCAAAAAACAGCAGATAAGGGCTATTCAGGAAAACAGCTGCTCGAATGGATTCCTGTTTACGGAATTCTCCTCGGCATCTTTAATATAAAAAGAGAGCTCCATTCACAGGATGTTATAAGGCTTAAGAAAAATATCTATGCAATGGAAAACGAATACAAGGATCCGTCCTGTAACGTTGAAATGCTTGTTCCAAGGCTTTTGTATAACTATTTTTGGCTCATTGATCATTATGTGCTGACAAAAGAAGACACACAGAAGATTAACGAGATATTAATTAAGATAAAGGTTTTAGATTCGTCTATTTACGATATGTATATAAAATAGGCGATATCATCATTTTTATTGGTATTAGATTCTAAACGCAGGAGAACATTATGTCGGAAAATTTAGTTGAAACAGTCCAGAAGATGCTCAAGGAAGAGACATGGACACGGGCGACAATAAGCAACTACACACAGAACAATCTTAAAGAACTCGCAGTTGTCGTAGAAAAAGCTGATGATGAAAAATGTATTGATGAATTGTACAATCTTTGTAGCGAACATCTTTCACATGCAAAGGACAGTATCATAGCACTTTACGTAACAGGCATTTTATCCCTGAAAAAAGGCTCTGTTGACAATTCTTCACTCATTGAACTTGTTGACATTTTCCAGAAGAATCACAAAGAGCAGATTGTAAAATATCTTTGTGAATCTATCCGCAATGATTATCCTAACAACAAATTTGCCCTCCGCACTCTTGCCGAATTATATGCTGCAGAAAACAATCCTGAATTATGGAATCTTTACGTTGAAATCGTAAGAATCGATTTTTCAGAAGCAGACATTGCTAAACTTCTTGCAGAACACTATGAAGCAGAAGGTGATCAGGAAAGCGCAGAAGAATATTACAAAAAGGCAATTCTTCGCTATGTAAATGCCGGCAATTTCAATGCAATCAAAGAAATCTGGTCAAAACTCGTTCAGCTCATTCCTGAACAGTTTGATTTCTTCCAACTTGTAAGAAGAAAGATTGCAAAATCACTCGGTGAAATAAGAACTACTACCCTCATGCAGGAACTTTTTGAATATTATAAAGAAGTTCAGAACTGGGATATTGCAATTGAAATCCTTAAGCAGAATCTTGAAATTGAACCTAAAGATTCATGGGCAAGAAAAGCACTTGCTGAATGTTACCGCGGAAAATATTCATACCACAGCCATCTCGAAGAATACATTAAATCTTCAAATCTTACTCAGAATTACCGCAATGTTTTTGAAGCAATCAACGATTTTGAAAAACATATTGCTTTCGACAAGGGTAGTTTCGTATTCCACAGAACATGGGGTGTCGGAATCATCATGAAGCTTGAACAGGACACTCTGTACATCAACTTCGGAAAACAGAACGGCAAACACAAACTTTCTCTCAAAATGGCAGTAAGTGCCCTTAAACCTCTTTCAAAAGACCACATTTGGGTTCTTAAAGCAACAAAAACTCGCGAAGAACTTGCAAAAATGGTAAAAGAAGACAGAGTTTGGGCTTTGAAGACAATCATCAAGAGTTACGATAACAACTGTGATTTCAAGAAAATCAAAGCAGAACTCGTACCGGCAATCCTTACTCCAGGTGAATGGACTGCATGGAATACAGCTGCAAAAAAGATTCTCGAAGAAGATACAACTTTCGGTGTAAATCCTAATGATATCAGCATGTATACAGTACGCGATCACGATATTACACCTGAAGAAAAACTTTCTAATGAATTCAAGGCTCAGAAACAGTTCTTTGCACGTATCGACATCTTCATGAAATTCTTCAACAGCGACGATACTGACAAAACAAGCGAACTCTTCGACGAGATGTATTCATATTTCACAGGATTCCTTAAGAACATTTCTAAAGTAAACGAACAGGTTATTGCTTCTTATCTTATCATTCGCAAACTTGCTGCATCTGATAACGGCAGACACTTTGATTTTACAATCAGAGAAACATTCGCTGAACTTTACGAAAGACTTGACGATCCAAGAGAAACATACGTAGCTCTTAAAGATTCAAAGAATACAACACTCCGCGAAGATTTCCTTGCTTCAATAAGAATGCTTCCTAACTGGAACGCAGAATACATTAAGTTGTTCCCAAGCGTACTTAATCACAAAATGATTTCTTTGCTCATAAACAAAGGCTTTACAGAAGACGTTCAGAAACTTGCCAGAACAAGTTTTGAATCATTCAAAGATTTCAGAGAAACTGTTATTTTCTTTGTAAAAGAATGTCAGGATGAAGACTGGTTCAAAGAAGCAGGAATTTCTTACGAAAAACAGCTTATAACACTTGTAAACATAATTGAACTTACATTCAGAGAGATTAACAACCATGTTAATTCAACTGAAAACAAGAAAATCAATAAAAATGCATATGCAATTCTTTCAGAACCAAAAGCATTCAGCTACATGTTCGAAAGCGATGAAGCAACAGTACGCAAAATGTACACACTTATTGATGATATTTCTGATTTTGATTCAACATTCAAATCAAAAGCAAGAAATACAATTCTTGAAAAATACCCTGACTTCAAATTCAGAGTATCTGAAGAAAGTAACTCTCAGCCAAAAGGCATGTTCGTTACAAACGAAAAACTTACAGAAAAGAAAGCAGAACTTGAAAGACTCCAGAATGAAGAATTGCCTGCAAATGCAAAAGAAATTGCAGATGCAAAAGAAAAAGGAGACCTTAAAGAAAACGCTGAATATAAATCTGCAAAAGAGAAGCAGCACATGCTTACACTCAAGCTTGCAACACTTCAGGCAGAACTTGCACGTGCAGTTCGTTTCGACCCGACAACTGTTACAACAGCAATCGTTTCTTTTGGAACTGTAGTTACTTTGACAAACAATGCAAATGGTTGCGAAGAAAAATTCACAATGCTCGGACCTTGGGAATCAGATCCAGAAAACTCTGTCATCTCTTACCTTTCTCCATTCGGAAATGCCCTTATGGATAAAAAAGTTGGAGATAAAGCTGTATTCACAATCAACGAACACAATTACAACTACACAGTTAAGAATATCGAAAAAGCATCAATTGCAAGAAACTAACATTACATCGTCTTTCTATATATAAGTCTGACATTACGTTTACATATATATAGAAAGTAACAAAAAAGCCGCAGAGATTTTTTAGTCCTGAAGTGCACCCCTAAAGTTGGACAAATAAAGTTCAATTTTGGAGGTGCATTTTT
>CAMOWQ010000140.1 GCA_946628495.1 uncultured Treponema sp.
CATTTGAATCCATAGGATAAATTGAAGAATATACAACAGGCTTAACTTCCTTAAAACCAGGCAGCGGTTCATCAGCAGGATTTTCTACAGAAGTAATTGTATCTCCGACACGAACATCGCTTACAGTTTTAAGTCCTGAAATTATATAACCAACGTCGCCCGCTTCGAGTACGCCCGTTTCTTCATAGTTGATTTTAAAAATACCGCACTGCTCAACCTTATACTGTGTCTGAGTAGACATCATTTTGATAAGTTCGCCGGTTTTTAGACGGCCTTCCATAACACGAACATGAACAACTACACCGCGGTAAACATCATAATGGCAGTCAAAAATCAATGCGGCAAGTTTTCCGTCCGGATTTCCAGTTGGAGCCGGGAATTTAGTAACGATGGCTTCCATAAGGTCGTCAATTCCTTCTCCAGTTTTTGCAGAAACACACTGAGCATCAGACGGATCAAGACCAAGTTCACCGTCAATCTGATGTTTACAGGCTTCTATATCGGCTGAAGCAAGGTCTATTTTATTGATGACAGGAACAATCGTTAAATCCTGTTCCAGTGCCATATACATATTACTTACAGTCTGACTTTCAACTCCCTGAGTTGCATCTATCAAAAGAAGAGCGCCTTCGCAGGAAGCAATTGCACGGCTTACCTCATAAGAAAAATCGACATGTCCCGGAGTATCTACAAAATTAAGTTCGTAATCGCAGCCATCTTTTGCATGATACGGAATGGTAACCGCCTGACTTTTTATAGTAATTCCACGTTCCCTTTCAATATCCATGTTATCAAGAATCTGATTAACCATCTTTCGGTCATCTACGATTTTTGCTTTTTGAATAAGTCTGTCTGCAAGCGTTGATTTTCCGTGATCAATGTGCGCAACAATACAGAAATTACGCTTGAATTTCATATCTGTCATATATAACTCCAGTGTTTAAAAATAATAAGGTGAATCCAGTGAAGTTCCCATCACTATAACAAAATCCAGAAATCCCTTTGTCCGTCTTTTTGTGCTCACGCGGATAAGAAGATAACCGTTTTCTGAATCAAGTTTTGTTTCTTTTATAACAATCTGATCATTTTCAGAAAAACCTAAATCTTCGGCTGCCGAGCCTTTCAAAACATTCTCAATTCTATAGGATTTACGGCTGGTTGTCGATGAGGAAACCATTTTTAAGCCAAACAAAGGAACAAAAGACTCAGAAGGTAAATCTGTTTCGTAAACAGTTTTCCCAGGCTGTTCAGGACGTACTTCAAGATAAACAACGGCATCTTTTTCTTCTCCATCCAAAGTTCCGTCTGTATACGTTAATTTTACAGCAGAACTCGGAGGATATTTCATAAGAAGAACCTGCAGATCTTCTATCGTGCTAACAGAAACGCCCTGCACTTTTTTGATTACACAACCCGCTTTTAATCCCACTTTTTCTGCAGGAGAAGACGGCAACACATATTGAACTTCAACACCTTCTTTTTTGCTTCCGTTACGTTTTGTCTTACCATAGCATGAAAGCCACGAATGTTTCAGTTCTCCCTGCTGATAAAGATATGGAAGTTCCTGCTTCAGATATTCAACTGGTATTGCAAAATTCAAGCCCTGATATTTTTGAATGCCTGCAAAAACAATTGCCTGAACTTTTCTATTTTCATCAACAAGAGGGCCTCCGCTGTTACCTGAATTAACGGCTGCATCAAGCTGGAACACATTTCCCATTGTTAAGAGTTTTCGGTCAACGGAAGAAATAATTCCCGAAGTAAGCGTTCCTTCAAGACCGAGAGGCGTTCCGATTGCAGAAACCTTATCTCCGACAGTAAGTTCCTTACTTGAACCAAGCGAAAAAACGAAAGGGGCATCAATCTCAACTTTTAATAAAGCAAGATCTAACACAGGATCATATCCGACAACCTTTGCAGGAATTTTTGTATCAGGATCACTCAAAAGCTTAATATAAAGACGGGAAAAACCTTCATAACGCGAATCAACCATGTCACTTATAACATGATGATTTGTAATTAAATATCCGTCTGCCGAAATAAAGAATCCGGAACCAAGTACCATATCTGCATAGCCCGCTCCGTTTTCAATTTTAAGCCCCTTATCAACAAGAACCGTAACGGTAGAAGCAACACAGTCTTTTATTGTTGCAGGAGATTTATCTGTTCTTGCATTTTCAGAATCAGAACCATTTGAATTGGCACTCATTCCATAAAGCAGGGAATCCACATAATCAGCTTTTAATCCAGTTTCAGAATCAAAACCATACGCAGCCGCCGCCGAATAATACATAAACAAAGAAACATAATCCTTATTTTCAAGTGATTCCGTAATCTTTTGAAGAACAAGTTCCCTGCATCCGTTATAAATTTCAGGTTCATTCAGCAAAGCAGCTTTGAACAAGGCCTTTACAGGATCGCTCTGTCTTAAATCAAGAATTTCTTTTACATCAGTTTCATGCAGGTTCTGCGCATCATATTCAACGGCATTATTACTGCTGCTTTTAGAAGCACAGGATTGAAACAAAAAAACACATATAAAAAACACAGTCATTCCTAGCGGACCGAATGCATTTTTTCTTAAAAAGACATTTTTATTCATTACAAAACCTTTTTTTTATTTATTTTCAGCTTCTTCAAGAATGTATTCATCAAACAAGCGGTCTTCAACCGGCCACAGATAAAGTCTTCCAGAAGCTTTTATTGCATAATAATAATTCTTTACTTCATCACTTTTTTTAACTTCTATAATCTGTACGACACCGTTTTCAAGCTGCCTTAAAGCCGCTGCAAAATCAGCATCGTTTGTTCCAGTCTGCCTGCATATTTCTAAAACAATTTTCTGTTCATCTTCGGCTTCGTAAGATTCGCCAACCCAAAACAGATTGTCGGTAAAACCAGGATAAACATCTTCCCTGTTTCCGTTATGCTCAACAAAAACAGGCATTCCATCAGATTCTCCTACAACAACCTCTGAATAATCTTTAGAAAGCCTGAATGCAGACTCTTCAAAAAATCCGTCTCCCGCAGCAAATTTTCTATACTGAATATTCCACTGTCCGTCGGCAGTTAAATCCCAGGAAGTAATTTTTCCACCGTCTGTCAGGTATTCTTCAACAAATTCAAAAATTGTATCGGCATCAGCATCAACAAGAAGCTGTTCAAGATAGATATTCTGCAGAAGTCCTGCAGAACCAAACAGTCTTTTTACAAACGCTTCTTCTGCAACTTTATCTGCAATTCTAAAACCTGTATTATTAAAATTATTGAAAACCTCATAGGTTTCAAAAAATCCGTCATTATCATAATCAACATATCTTGTAAACGGAAATCCTTCATTTATATCACAATATGCATATAATCCGTTTTCATCATAAAAAGAAGCCGCAACAGGATTTCCACCGGCAAGGGAATAAGAAATTCTTGCATTCTTGCGTTCACTTACAGGATAAGAAACACTGCATGCCTTATCCATAAAAACATGATCCACAGGTTCGCTTATTTCCGTATTGATGTAAGGAACAAAAAATTCAATACCGAGTGCAGAAAAACAAGGAGGAACAAGCATATCAAACGGAGAGAATTTCATGTCATCATCCGTGAAAGAAAAAACAGTTCCTTCCGGAAAATTAAATTCAGAATCTTTTCCTTCAAAAATTTTTGCCACAGAAGGATAGATATCATATTCAATTTTCATTGCAGGAGAAGAATAACTTACATATTCAGGTGTACCAAAATCGCAGCCGGCATTTATATCTTCAACACCATCGTTTGTCGCATCATAATGAATTTCTTTAGGACGCCCTCGTTCATACACCACCGTAAGTTCATTTTCAAAATTAAAATTCATATCAATGCTTAGAACACCGTTATACGATTCAAGATACTGACGGAAAAGAGAAACAGAAGCTTCATCTTTCAGAATATGCGCAAAAGTTTCAAGACGGTCCAGGCTAACCGAACCGTTCGAAAGTTTAAAAAAGAGTTCAACGGCTTCTTCAGCCTGCATAAGTCCCATACGGAGAGCAACTATCGGATAAAAAGCCGTTTCCCCGCTGCGCGCAACACAAACCCTTAAAAGCCTTGTTTTTTCATCATCGGAAGCGGCAAAAAAAGTTGCTATTAAATCTATGTCACCAGCAGGATTCTGAACATAAGGCATTCTTTTTATATAATCTGATGCTATTGTCTTTACAATATCAGGAATTACATATCCAGACTCATTTACTTCGCATGCATTTTTATAAGCCCCTTCAAACATAAAAAAAGTATCTGTAAAACGCTGGTCATCAGGATATATTCGCCTTGCAGAAAAAACTTTATCTCTTGCCTTTTCCAGAGTTGAAGCCGTTCCCATCCTGTAATAATTTTTTACACGAATAAATTCTGCATCTGCGGAATAAATGAAAGGTTCAGAATCAATTGTATTCAATGATTTTTCATATTCCCCGACATCACTCAATAAATCTGCATAAAGAATTCTTGCACCGGATTTGTTATAGCCAATCCATTCATTTTTTTCAAAAGCAGTTTCAATAATATCAATTACGTCACGACGTATACCGCCAAGATTAAGTTTTGCAACTGCCTGAACATAATACAAATCAGAAAAACCGTCGTCATAAGAAAGTCCTGTCCTTGAATGAACAAGTGCTTCTTCCCATTTTTCTTCCAGCAGGCATTTTTCCCCAAGTTTAAGGCATCGTTCAGCAGTCTTTCTATTTGCAACAGCTGCCGACGATTTCTGTTTTTCAGCCCCCCCTGCTTTCTGTGCATTAACAGATGCAGTCATTAAAAGACAAGATAAAAGAAATACAAGAAGTTTTTTCATAAAGCACCCTTTAACATAAACAACAGTTCATTTGCATTTTTAATACGAAAATCAGAATCTGACATAACACGGAAGCCGTTTTTTATCTTTTCTGCTTACAAGTTCTTTAGTTTTTCCAGAAAGATTTTTTAGATTCATAAAATCAGCATATTCTTCAGAAAAACTAACGCTTATACGAATAAAACCGTCTTTTCCGTAAAAGGCTTTCAGGCTTCCAAAATCGTATTCAAAAACGCCTTCATCTTCTATTATATCAAAAAAAATGAAATCAGATATATTCAAATTACATTTTTTAACGCAAACCTTATCTTTTTTACGTATAAAATCAAAACCGCAGGCAAACTTCCTTATTTCCCCGCAATCACAGGAAGAAAAAGCTCTTATAACATCATTCAGAAATTTATCAGGAATCCGTATATTCGCCCCTTCTCCGTCTGCAAGCTTTAAAAGAAGCCTTTTTTGAACAGCTTTTCCCGAAGAAAAAAAATCTTCTGCCCTTACATAATGAACACCCTCTCTCTCAAAAACAGGAATCTTTTCCACCATCAAAGAAATGCATTCGCTGTCTTCCAATGCCTTTTCGCCTCCGGCCGCAACAGCCTTCTGCCATCCGTCAAATTCTTCATTTAAAAAAGGCACAAGTTTATTTCTAATTCTGTTTCGCAAATAAGAATTATCAAAATTTGTACTGTCAGTTCTCCAGGAACGTCCCAAAGCTTTTAAATAGCATTCAATTTCAGGACGTGAAATATCGAGCATAGGCCTTACAAAACGACCGCGGCATGCAGGAATTCCACCAGAAGAATCGCAGGATGCTCCCTGAAGAAAACGCATAAGAAGAGTTTCAAGCTGATCATTATAACTATGTGCAAGACAAAGATAATCAATTTTTTTTTCAGAACAGATTTTATCAAACGCCTCGTATCGTAAAAAACGGGCAGCTTCTTCAATACCAAGTTTCCGCTCTTCCGAAAGTTTTTTTACGGCATTTTTTTCAAGTTGAACTTCACATA
>CAMOWQ010000141.1 GCA_946628495.1 uncultured Treponema sp.
CAGTGTTGTTGATGTCGAGGAGAGTAACTGTATCGTTAGAAACAACAGTACCGATTTTCAATAACTGCCACAACGACTTAAAATTCTATGTTCCTATTGGAAGCAAGAGTTCTTATCTTAACTCACAATATTTTAAAAACACACAGTATAATTATTTTGCCAACAGTTTAAGCAGCAGAATTATAGAAGAATAACAAGATTTCCACGTCAAAAAATATAACACCCCCTGCACCCCAAAAGTTGCAGCAAAAGAAGGGCATTAACAGGGCAAAGGCTGCAATTGACAAATATAAACTATGCTATATCATATTTTTATATGAAAAGATTTTTGATTTTTAGTACGATTCTTTCTTTTATGTCTTTTTTTTTAATGGCAGAACCAGTTCTTGAGGCTTCGGAAAATTATTATGATTCTTCTGATTTTTTTACCGCAAATCAAAACGGCGTTTACCCGGTATGCCTTACATTTTCAGAAACTGAAAACACAAATACTACGATTAATGCTGATTCAATAATAAAAATAACTGCAATACCGGCAAAACTTTTTGACGAAGTTTTTTTAAATTCATCAGAGACATCTGACGAATTTAAATGCGATATTCTTAATTTTTCTGACAATACAAACTTCGCTTATAAAAACGCCAATGCAAACACCACCACAAACGACGACTTCAAAACCGCACGTTCCAACACCACCGCTCATGCAAACACCAGCCATAACCTTATTTTTGTCCAGAGCGGGGCCTTCGAACCCGACACAAAATATTATTTTAAGGCATACACCAAAATGTCCGTCATAACTTCGCAAAATCCTGGCTGGGGTACTGTTACAGACGAAACCTTTTTTGCATTATACAACAGGCATATTAAAATTTCGCACGACAGACTAACTCTAATGAACAAAAAAAGCAATCTTGAAAAACTCGGACATGAAATAATTGAAGGGCTTACATCCGGCACGCTTGAATATAAAACAAAACTTCAGGGACTTTCGGGCTTAGTTACAATGACATATGTAAATTATTCCGATGGAAACACAAACGCCACGGGCTCAAACGGAACACACGCAAACAGCAGCGATGGCTTACAAAAAACACCCGACAAACCATCAACTTTATCCGACTGGATTTTCGACGGCACAATGATTACAAAGGCAAACATGGCAGAAAACGGCACGATGGACGGCATTCTAAAAATCAGCGGGATGTACGAAGGCAGTATTTATTTTGACAAGGTAATTATAAAAAAAGCACGCGCAGGTGGCGGAACATATAGCGTTGTGCAGAAGGGACGCGATCGACATGAATTAAGCTGGGAACTTGTACCTGTTTACAAATAAGTCTATTATAAGCAGATTCTAAAAAAAAAAACGGACTCTCGAACGAGGATTTTATGAACGCAAAAAACGATATTCTTTATTTTACATCGCCAGCCGAAAAATGGGAGCATTATCTTCCTCTTGGCAACGGAAGGCTTGGAGTAATGCAGAAGGCACATCCATGCAACGAAACCCTTCAGCTGAACGAAGAAGGCATCTGGTCGGGTGGACCTGCCGACAGGACAAATCCTGATACGCTCAATTTTATAGAAGAAATCAGACAATTAGTAAGACAGGGCAAAGTTTTAGAAGCACAGGAACTCGGCTTCAGAACAATGTCTGGCACTTGCGTAAATGAACGTGTATATCAGACAGCGGGCGACCTTAAAATTGATTTTTATTCAGCAAATAACTATGGCATTGAATGCGGATTTCCGCTTCAGCATAAAACACCCGAAACCTGCCTTAAAACCTTAAAAACACAGCTAGATTTAAGCAGAGCCTGCACAGAACTTTCGTACACCGACGAAAACGGCGTTAACTTTACAAGGCGCACCTGGATTCCTGCCCCTGCTGATATGATTTTCATGCATATCAAGGCTGACCGACCGCACTCAATAAATTTCCGCGCAAACTTTGACCGCGGCATCTGGGTAGACAACATGCAAAGCGAAAAAGGCTTTATCAAACTTGAAGATTCGCACGGCATTCCGTTTTGTGCAATGGCAGGTGCAGTATGCAATCCAGATGATGGAAAAATCATTACACAGGGAGCATGCCTTGCAGCAACAGGATGTACGGAAGTCCTTCTTTTTGTTGATATCCAGGCCTACCGCTGGAATAAAAAAGAAATTTCAAAAAAACAGTACGACAAAATAATCCAGAAAAACTACTGGTCTAAAAAATGCCTTTTGAACATGCAGAAAATGACTGCATTCATCAAAGAAAACGGTGTTGCCGCTGCAGCAGAAAGCCTTTTCCAGAATCATCTAAAAGAATATTCAAAGTGGTGGAACCGCATGGAAGTGAAAATCGGCAGCGACATCAACAATCAGCAAAATGCAGAAAATGATAACGCTACACTTCCGCCAACTCCTGCAGAACTTCTTAAAAATGCAGGCCGCGAATCGACACAACTTGTAAATCTTTACTGCAATTTTTCACGCTATCTTCTTATTGCAGGAAGCAGAAAACCCGGTATGCTTCCAACAACTTTACAGGGACTCTGGAACTGCTATATGGATCCGCCGTGGGGAAGCAAATATACAATCAACATCAACACAGAAATGAACTACTGGCCTGTAAACATGGCAAATCTCAGCGAATGTGAAGACGCACTTTTTGAACTTCTGGAACGTGCCTACGAAAAAGGACGTTACACCGCAAAAAAAATGTACGGCTGCAAAGGCTATGTGCTTCATCATAATACAGATTATTGGGGAGATGCAGCGCCGCAAGATGCATGGCTTCCAGGAACATACTGGACACTTGGAGCAGCCTGGCTTGCAACTCATATTTATGAACATTTTGAATATACGCAGGACATCACAAAACTTAAAAAGCATTATTACCTTATTCACGAAGCCTGCCAGTTTTTTGCTGATTTTCTTATTCCAACAGAAATTAAAGCTCCAGACGGACAGCCGTACCTTGCAATAAGTCCTTCCGTTTCTCCAGAAAATTCCTACATCACAAAAGCAGGACAAACGGGCGCTTTTTCAGAAGGATGCGAAATGGATAATATGATTCTTGAACATCTTTTTAAAAGCTGCCTTAAAGCAAAAGAAATTTTAGGAAATTCTGCCGCAGATAAAAAACATAAAAAATATGATGATGATGATTTTGTGCATTTTGAATATATTTTAAATCATCTTAAAAAGCCGGAAATGAATTCTGACGGTTCATTAATGGAATGGAATACCGAAGTTCCCGAAGTTGAACCTGGACACAGGCATATCAGCCATTTGTACGGACTTTTTCCAGGACATACGATTACAGCAGAAAAAACACCTGAACTTATAAAAGCTGCGGAAAAGACACTCGAAAAACGCTTAAGCAATGGCGGCGGGCATACAGGATGGAGTCAGGCCTGGATTATAAATTTCTGGGCACAACTTGAAAAAGGTGACAAGGCTCTGGATGCAATTGTAAAACTTTTAACACATTCAACACTGCCAAATCTTTTGGATAACCACCCGCCGTTCCAGATTGACGGAAATTTTGGGACACTTGCAGCCGTTATAAGAATGCTTGTTCAAAGTAATTTTGACGACAAAGGAAACGTACAGGTAAAATTACTCCCTGCACTTCCTGACCAAAAAGAATGGCAGTCTGGTGAATGCAGAGGCATCAGAATAAAAGGTGGTTACACAATTGATTTTAACTGGGAACAGGGAAAAATCATAAATTATAAAATCAATCCAGGCAATAATTGTATTGCAAAGGAGAAGATTATTATCCGATAGAAATACATCCTATGAACTTGAAGATTTTGTTCTTGCATCAAAATAGCCGCCGTCTTCCAGATAGCGGCGTCTTGTCATAATAAGGTTTATAAGTTCCTGATACATATTAAAATCAACTTCGAGAGCCATTGGTAAAAGATAATATTCAGTTTCATCACAATAACGTTCTATAAATTTTGGATCAGTTACATATCCTAAAGAAATCATATTACTGATTCTATCTGCACATTTTAAAATCTTTGCCTGCTGGCTTCCGCAATCAAGGATTCTTTTTAGAAACTGTTTTTTATCTTCTGTTTCGCGTCGGGTTACTTCAAGAACAAGATCAAGAACTTTCTGACCTTCGGCATCGGCATTAACAATCATGTTTTTATCAAAATCAGGAATGTCTTCTACAGTATCATGGACAACGGAGGCTTTTAAAAGCACTGAATCAATATAACCATAGTCAATAAGAATGGCTAATGTATCCATCTGATGACGGAACATATTACCGCCGGCATGGCGAGCCTTACCAATAAGACCAGTTGCAAGCTGCATATAAGGAGCAAGCCTCATATCGCAAAGCTGCTGCATCTGTTGTGAGTTCATTCCGTCTGAACGTTCGGTTTTCATATTATATTTCTGCTTTGCCATATTTACCTCCCGCGGTAAGACCTGCATAGGTCGGCATTCCATAAAAAAGCTTAAAACTGTAAAAAACAATTTTAAGCTTATCCATACAAATTAAACTAAATCTTTACTGCAATTCCTTTATGTAACTTTCAAGAGTTGCGATTTTTTTCTGGCTTTCTGCGAGACGATCGCGTTCTTCCTGCACAAGATTTTCAGGCGCATGCTTTGCAAAATTGCCGTTGAGTTTATTTTCACTCATTCTTGCATAGCCCTGTTCTTTTTCAAGTGCCTTCTGGAACCGGGTCAAAAGCTGCTCTTTATTAATGCTTTCATCAACAAGAACAAACACTTCAAAACCAGCGCCAACTGCACCAATTGAAGAAGCAGGTTTAGCATCAACAAATTCAACTTTAGCAACACCGCCAAGCAGCTGAATCATTTCAACCTTTTCGCGGGCAACTTCTGCCGCACTACCCTTTTCAATTTTAACGGCAACATTAATTTTGATTGCAGGATCAATTCCACAGTCTACCTTTGTAGCACGAACCTTACCGATTAAATCTTTAAGGGCTTCAAAGCGGGCTGCAATTTCTGCATTGTCACGGGCATCTGCAGTTTCAGGATATGGAGCATTGATAAGCATTCCAACGTAATCGCTGTTAGATGCAATCTTCTGTTCCCCGGCTGTTTTGCGGTTAGCAGCAATTTCTGCAAGTGGAAGTTTTCCATAAATCTCTTCTGTAACAAAAGGAATATATGGGTGAAGAAGTCTAAGGTTTTCTTCAAGGATGTTCATAAGAACTGAAGCCTGACGGTCCTTTTCTTTATCATCACCATTCTTAAAGTTGATTTTTGTTGCTTCAACGTACCAGTCACAGAATTCATTCCAAAAGTATTCCATAAGAGCAGAAGCGGCGTCGTTGTAGCGGTATGTATCAAGTGCTTCGCGGGCAGTCTTAACTGCGTGATTAAGGCGGCCGTAAATCCACCTGTCGAGTTCTGTAAGGTCAGCATCTGTTACTGGAACAAGGTTGCGTCCTTCAAGATTACCAAGAAGATAGCGGGAAGCATTCCATACTTTGTTACAGAAACGGCTTCCAAGTTTGAAAGAATCTTTATCAATAAGAACGTCCTGACCCTGAGCACACATAAAGGCCAGTGTAAACTTAAGGGCATCAGAACCGTAAATATCAATAATATCAAGCGGGTCAATTCCGTTTCCAAGAGATTTAGACATCTTGCGGCCCTGCTTGTCGCGAACAAGTCCGTGAATGTAAATATCATGGAATGGAGCCTTACCTGTAAACTCAAGACCGGCCATAATCATACG
>CAMOWQ010000142.1 GCA_946628495.1 uncultured Treponema sp.
AGCTTATCGAAAAGCAAAAAGTAAGAGCTTATTACAACATTTTGGAAAAACAGTTGTATCGCTATTACGAAGCTGCAGTAAAATCCAACGGAAATACAGGAGAACAGCTTTTGATATCTCTTGAGTGCCGTCTTGACAATTTGGTTTACAGAATGGGATTTGCTAATTCTATCAGAATGGCACGTCAGATGGTAAGCCACGGTCACATGCTTGTAAACGGACAGTGTGTAAACATTCCGTCTTACAAAGTAAAAGTTGGAACAACAATCCAGCTCTGCGAAAAAGCAAGAAAGAGCGAACAGTTCAAGAAATGCTTTATGAGTCAGAACAGAGCATCTCTTCCTTACATTACATTGGACGAAGAGAACTTTAAAGGAACTCTTACAGCTTTACCAGCACGTGCAGAAATTCCTGTACAGGTAAAAGAACAGCTTGTAGTTGAATACTACTCAAAATAATTACTGAATACATATACAAGCAAAAAGCGGTTTTCGAAAGGAAGCCGCTTTTTTTTATGGGCGTTCCCGACAACAGCAAAGCCGTTGTCGGTCGCTATGTTCCGAGTTCCGCTTTCGCTTCAGCCTTCGTAAACAACGAAGGCCGGCTTTGCCGCTCTGCACAGCGCTAACGCATTTTAAACATCATAATTTCATTTGCACATTGTAAACTTTTAACTTGCATAATGGTTTACAATTCGATACACTCTCATTCATGAAAAATACACATATATTAAAGTCTTCATTTATCGCGTTGTTTGCAGCCATTATCTGTATCGGTTGCTTTATGAAAATCCCTCTTGGCCCTGTACCAATCGTATTACAAAATGCAATATGCATACTTACGGGCATTCTCTTGGGCGGAATCTTAGGCGGTGCTCCAACGGCACTTTTCCTGCTTGCAGGCTTAATCGGACTTCCAGTTTATGCTGGAGGAACAGGCGGAATTGCAGTTTGGGCAGGTCCGACTGGTGGATTTTTGCCGGGTTATCTTATTGGAGCAATTCTTGCAGGTTTTATAGCAGGCAAACCTTCAATCACAGAAAAGAAGTTTTCGGTAAAAGTTGCAGTAAAAATCACAATTGCTTTTTTTGCCGGTATGATTATACTTTACGTTCCAGGCGTAATTCATTTTGCAAACTGGGCTGCTAAAACAAACCGCATTCCAGCTGATAAAACTGCCTTTACGTTTACAATGGGAGCCTGCGTACTTCCATATCTGCCAGGTGATTTGATAAAAATAATTGTTGGCATACCAATTGCATTAAAAGTTCGTCCAATAGTTGCGCAATATTTGTATCAGGATAATTCAACAAATAAAAACGAACAATAAAAGTAATATTGCAGGGACAGTAAAAATACTAAGCTGTCCCTCACAAAAGAGGTTAATTTGATAAAGGCTGACGGCATCTGTAAAAACTTTATGACATCAGAAGGCATTCATCCCGCATTAAAAAATGTTTCGTTTACAATAAACGAAGGTGAATGTGTCATAATTGGCGGCGAAAACGGTTCTGGAAAAAGCGTTCTTATGTCCATAATTGCAGGTCTGGAAAAAGCGGACAAAGGCACAATTGAATGCAGCGGTAAAGCAGGCCTTGTTTTTCAGGAAGCAGAAACTCAAATTCTTGGTGAAACACCTCGCGAAGATATTTCATTCGGTCCGAAAAATCTTGGCTGGAAAAAGGATAAAATAAATCAGACTGTCGAAGAAGTTCTAAAAACCACAGGCCTTACAGAAAAAGCTGATTTTCCTGCACGCTTTTTATCTGGCGGTGAAAAACGAAGGCTTGCCGTTGCCTGTATAATTGCAATGAATCTTCCTATCATAATTCTTGATGAACCTTATGCAAATCTTGATTATACAGGCGTAAAACAAGTAAATGCATTAATCCGCCAGCTTAAAAAAGAAGGTAAAACAATTCTTCTGCTTACCCACGAAATTGAAAAATGCCTTGCGCTTGCAGACAGATTTCTTGTTCTTTTTAGAGGCAATCTTGTTTTTGACGGAATGCCTGAACAAACCGTAAACCTTAATCTTGAACAATGGAATATCAGAAATCCGTTTGTAAGTTATAAAAACGTGCAGGATTTAGTATGGGAATAGAAAAATCACAAAAAACTTTTGAACAAGACCTTTTGTGGCAAAAAAAACATTCAGCAAAAATTACACCACAACAATATTCGCTGTTTTCGTACAAAAAAGGCAATTCTTTTTTGCATAGATGCCCTGCATGGATAAAACTTCTTTTTGTACCGGTTCTGAATATTTTATGCTGGAAACTTCCCTTAAATTTTTCGCTTGCATTAATCATCCTGCAAACTGTTATTGCATTCTGCCTTAACTTTACATTGCGTGAACAGCTTTGTGATATAAAACCCGTAATTTATTATTCTTTTATGCTTTTTTTAGTAAAAGTGATAAGTGATTCCTCATTGCTTCTAAGCAATCATTCTTTTTCTATAGCAGCCCTGATTGCCGGTTTTTCCTGGCATTCCGAAAAAGAAAGCTTAATCATGCTTATAAAATTATTCTGCCTTATGCAAACCAGTTCCCTCATTTTTAAAACTTCTACTTCTATTGAGTTGCGGCAGGGAATCAGCTGCATACCCGTTTTGCGTCTGTTAGCTGAACCAATTTCGATGTTTTTAAATTTTATTCCGATGGTTTCTAAAATCTGGAGACAGTTGAAAATTTCCTGGAAAGCACGCGGCGGAAAAGAATCTCTAAAAATGTACGTTGTTTTATTCCCGGTTTTATTCAGCACAGGGATGAAAAAAGCCTGGAATCTTTCGCGGGCAATTTCAATCAGAAAATGAATGAAGGCTTACTTCACCGGACGACAGAGCTTTTGTATTTCCCGCCAAATCTTCTACAATCAGTCGTACTTCATCATCAATTCCAATAACTTTTGCCTCGTAATCTGTAGATTCGTTGCCGATTACAGGATGCACCCGAACATTCATGCCTGTTAAAAAAAGATATTCTTTATATTCGCGAAGAACATCCTGCGGATTTTCGGTAAGGATTTTTATCACTTCGCCCGAAACTTCTGCAGCAAGCTGACAGCGTGAATAATTTACAGTAGGGGAGGGGATGGTTTCCGCAGCATTTTCCGTGTTATTTTCCGACGGGTTTCCAGTGTCTTTTTCAGAATTTTCTGCGTGTGATGCTGCAGTATTCCCCAAAACTGAACCCGCGATTTTTAAGACTTCCTCAGGGAAACAATCTTTATTATCTGCAATATTTATACCAATTCCTATTATTGCAGATTCAATTCGTCCTGTTTCAAAATCGGTAAAACCTTCGGTAAGAATTCCGCAAACTTTTTTCCCATTAACAAAGACATCATTAATCCATTTGATTTTTGGACTAACTTTATAGAGCCTGCTCAAAACCCTGCAAACTGCAACTGCCGAAAAGGCCGTTATTTTTGCCGGTTCCGAAATGCCGTTTTCTGGACAATACACAAGCGAAAAATAAATGCCAGTATCTTTTGGTGAATAAAAAGTTCGTCCAAGTCTTCCGCGGCCAGCCGTCTGACTTTCTGCAACAAAAACTGCATTATTATATTTTTGCCCTGCAAGTGTCAGTTTTCCGTTCATATCACGGAGATTTCCACATTCGGTAAGGCATTTTTTTGCATAAGTATTTGTCGAATCAATTTCTTTAAAACATTCAACATGAAGATTTTCAGATTCTTTTAATTCAGGATATGCTGCATACAGATAATTTCTAAAATTATTTTCATCAAGAACGTCATCATTGCCCGACAGAATATATCCACCGTTTGTCGTTCCTTCTATTGCATAACCTTTTTCCCGAAGGGATTTTACGGCTTTCCAAACTGCCGCCCGGCTCACCTGACATTTTTCGGCAAGCAATTCGCCCGAAACAGATTTATTCTGATTTTCCATCAGGATTTTTAATACAATTTCTTTAGTTGCCATTTTTTTTCATTAAATCTGCAAGAGAAACGCTGTCTAAATAGCCTTCGATTAATTCATCAAGTTTTGACCACATAGACAAAGTACGACATTCTGCTTCGCGCGGACAAGCTTCAGCATCTTTTTCAAGGCATGCAACCGGAGCCAAAGTTCCTTCTGTAAGACGAAGAATGTCCCCAACTTTGTATTCTTCTGGTGTGCGGTTTAATTTATATCCGCCGCCTTTTCCGTGAACTGCATCTACAAAGCCGTTTTTAGAAAGAAGCGTCATAATTGCTTCTATATATTTCTGCGAAATCTGCTGACGTTCTGCAACTTCTTTTAAAGGAATGCGCTCTTCGTGTGAATGTTCTGCCATATCTACCAAAACGCGCAGTGCATATCGTCCTCGCGTTGAAACTATCATTTTCTTCCTCCTGTGTAAGGCCGCTGGCGGCCGTTGTTCTATCGGAAAGCGTTAAAAAAAGTGCGAAAGCAATTTTTAGCTTGTCCTACTTTTATTTCACGATAATTCCCGCGCCTACAATCACGTTGTCTTTGTACAAAACTAGCGACTGTCCCGGTGTTATAGCGTATTGTTCGCAATCAAAAGTTACCTTCCAAGGCTGACCTTTGTATTGGGTTGTGTCATCGGCTGCTGGTGTGTAGCGTTCAACTGTACCAATTGCAGTTCTGCTTCTTAATCTGATTTTTGCAGATGCTTCAAAGCCTTCTGCCGGTTCAATTCCTGCTGGCCAGACAAAATCATCGGCAATCAAACTGGTTGAATTAAGTTCTGATTTTTCTGCAAGCACAATCTGATTTTTTTCGGCATCAATCTTTTTTACATAATAAGGAACCGGGCCCGAAACTCCAAGCCCGCGACGCTGACCGATTGTATAATGTTCAATTCCTTTGTGTTTGCCAATCACTTTTCCTTCGGTATTCACAAAATCACCTGGAACTGAAGGTTTGTCTGCAAAAAGTGCGTCGATATAATTTATATCAATAAAATCCTGACTTTCTTTACGGGCAGCGGCTGTAAGATTTGCTTTGCGTGCCAGTTCAAAAACTTCTGATTTTTTTACATTTGCAAGCGGAAATCGTACTTTTTCAAGAATTTCACTTGGAATCCGGCACAAAAAGTAAGTCTGATCTTTTGATTCGTCGGTGGCACAGGCAATCATACAAGGTTTTTTGTCAGTTCCCCAAATGCCTTCTTCCGGACGAACAATCTGCGCATAGTGACCGGTACAAAAATAATCATACTCAATGTCGAGCTTTTTAATTCCTTCCAAAAGTGCACCAAATTTTATAAAACGGTTGCAGCGGATACAAGGATTCGGCGTTTTTCCACTGCGATATTCGTTGGTAAAATAATCAAGAACCTGTTTGTTGTATTCTGCGCTTACGTCAACAACATGATATTCAATGTCGTTTTGCTCGCAGAATTTTGTGCATTCTTCTATATTAACTTCTTCATCCGGGCTGTAGCAGGCATCGTGAAAAGCTTTTTCGGCTTCTACAGCTGGAATGTGACCATCCCAAACAGACATTGTAACGCCAATAACACGGCAGCCATTTTGTTTGAGTAAAAGTGCGGTAAGTGTGGAATCAACTCCACCAGACATGCCTACTACAACGGTAGAACCAGCTGGGGGTAAAGGTAATGGATTGTATTTCATCTAAGGAAGTAGTCTACACCGCGTTACCTAGTATGTCAATGGGTATATAAAACAGCATCCAGGGCAAACGCATTATAAACAAGAATACACCAAAAGAAAAATGCTACCGGTCG
>CAMOWQ010000143.1 GCA_946628495.1 uncultured Treponema sp.
AAATGAATTTGTGTGTTGCAACAGTAGTACGAGAGTTTTTACTAGCTCCAGCCATTATGTGCCTCCAATCGAATATTCGTTTAATTAATATAATGAGATAATATTTTATTGTCAAGATTGAAAAAGCAAAAATGCGGTTGCATAGAATTGACATAAAAGCCGTTATTTGTTACTATAAATTTCAGTTAACTAAATTTTTTGGGGGTCTCCAAGTGGCAGGCAAACAATCATCTGCAGAAAAAAGATACGCTCAGAGCGAAGTTAGAAGACTTCATAATAAAGCTATTAAAAGCACATGCAAGACTTACGCAAAGCAGTTTGTGGCAGCTGTTCATGCTAATGATCAGAAATTGGCTGATGAAAAATACAAGCAGCTCCAGAAGGAACTTGACAGTGCTCGTAGCAAGGGCGTAATGACTAGAAATGCTGTTTCACGCAAGAAGTCTAGAATGATGAAACTTTACAACTTGACTTTCAATTCAGCAAAATAATTTGTATAATTGAGTTGTAAAACTTTTTGAAAACCTAATTTGTTAATTTTGGTTTTGGAGACCAGTTGAAGATATCTTCAGCTGGTTTTTTGTTTATAAGTATATTTTGGTAATGTGGTATGGAAAAAACAAAGAAAATTGATTTAATTGAATGTATCAACAAAAAAACTGGAATTGAAAAAAAGACAATTTCCATAGTTCTGGATGAATTATTTGAAGAAACAAAAAAGTCTCTTTCAGAAAAGAAAATAATTGAACTGAGGGGATTCGGTTCTTTTGAACCAAAAGAAAGAAAGGGAAAGACTAATGCAAGAAATCCTCGAACAGGAAAACTTGTTTCTGTGAAAAATCATTATGTTGTTTCTTTCAGGGCTGGCAAAGAACTTAAACAACTTATGCTTGATATTCCGGTTCAAGAGAAGTCATCTGATGAATGAGAATAGTTTGACAAAAGAACAGAAAAGAAAAATCCTCAGATCTGTTGCTTCTTTGTATGATGAACAGGAAAATATGACTTGTTCTGTCTTTAAAAAGAATTTGCTTTGTGCTGTTCTTCTTTGTTTTTCTGTTTTGTTGTTTTGTCTTGCTAATCCAAATGAAATTGTAAAAAATGGAATTGGTTTTTTATGTCTTGTTTATTATGTACCGGTTTTATTTATCGTAAATTGTGCATCAATTAAAAATGTCTGGGTTTATGGTTTTTTGTACGGATTTTTTTCGTATTTTATATATTTAAATTGGATTAAATCTTATGGCACTGCAGCTTTGTATGCTCTTTGTGTATTCTACGGATTAATACTTGCACTTGTATTTTTTCTTTTAAAAGCTACGGAATATTTTTTTAAGTGGGGACATAAAAACGGTTCTGGTTATTTTGTAGATTTTAATCCCTGGCTTATGCAGTGGTGCATTCTTTGTCTTTATGAATATTTAAAGGCTCGCGGAACTTTAGGTCTTAATTATGGAGTTTCGGCATACTGCCTTTGGAAATATGTTCCTTTTATTCAGTCTGCAAAAATTTTTGGTGTTTTTGGATTAAATTGCTTTGTAATACTTTTTTCTGCAGCAGTTTATTCAATCTTGAAAAAAAGAATTTTGTTCCGTCATATCGAAAATAAAATGTCTTATTTTTCGGAAAACGGAAAAATCAAATCTCATATAAAATTTTTTCATTCAAAAAAAAGTATCCGTGTTTTATATTCAGTAAAATTAGAATTAATTGCGTTTTTTATCATATTATGCAGTTTTGTTGGCTCTGTTTTGATGTATGAAAAGTCGGCGGAGAAGAAAAGTGTAGAATCGATGAATAATCAGATAAAAGTTGCGGCAATTCAAAATAATGATGATCCATGGAATTCTGATGTGAATGGATTTGCGGCACAGATTCAAAAAATGATTTCCCTGACCAAAGAGGCAATCGAACTGAATCCTGATATTAAAATTGTAATATGGCCGGAGACAGCTGTAGTTCCTGCAATTGTTTATAACTATCAGACTAAAAGGGAAGAAAGAAGATTGAAAATGATAGAAAGTCTTCTTGATTTTATTGAGCAGACGGAACTTACTTTTGTTATTGGTAATGGTCATTACAGCGATTTTGAAGGTAATAATTATAAAAGATATAATTCAACTTTAGTGTTGACGGGTGGAAAAAATGCACTTCCTCCAAAACCTGAAATTTATTGCAAAAATCATCTTGTTCCATTCAGTGAATATTTTCCATGGAAAGAATCTATGCCGTATATTTATAAAAAATATTTTAAGGATAACAAAATAAGATGGGAACCAGGAACTGAGATAAATATTTTCAATCGTGAAGGCTTGAATTTTGCAACTCCAATTTGTTTTGAAGATACTTTCTCGGATTTATGCCGTAGAATGGTAAACGAAGGCGCTGATTGTTTTTTTAATGTTTCGAACGATTCATGGGCATCGTCTGGAAGCTGCCAGATTCAGCATCTTGCAATGGCTGTTTTTCGTTCTGTTGAAAATTCTGTTTATTCAGTCAGGAGTACTGCATCTGGAGAAACCTGTATTATTTCTTCAACTGGAGAAATTGTTCAGAGATGTAAGCCGTTTTCGGAATCGTATGTAACAGGTTATATTCCGTTGGCTGAAAATTGGGAACGCTGTAAATCTTTCTATACGGTGCATGGTGATTTTTTAATTGGTTTTATGGCAATCTTGTTTTTTTCATTGTTGCTCATAAAAATATTTACTGTTATAATTGACATAATTTATTTAAGAAAAAAATACGGTTAATCATAGGAAAATATATGGCTGAAGTGGTAGAGAACAGAGAGAAAAAAAATCTTACGATTTTTGGAACAGAAACTGAGTTTGACGGAGTTCTTGAATTTAAGGACAGACTTGTGATTGCCGGAAAATTCAACGGTAAGATTGAAGCACCTACCGGTGAACTTGAAATAGTAAAAAATGCTGTTTGTACAGTAGAAAAAGTAGAAGCAAAATCAATTGTAATTTCAGGAAATGTAAAAGGCGAATTGTATGCACGCGAGCGTCTTGAAATATGTTCAGGAAGTACTGTTGAAAGTGATATTACAACTGCACGTATAAGAATTGCAAATAACGTGGATTTTATGGGACAGGTTTCCATGCTCGAAGAAGAACCTTCTGTTAATCTCTTTTCTGTTGCGTCTCAGGAGTTTAAGCAGTCTATGGTCGTTCATTCAGATGTTGTAAGATGATTTGTGATAATTTATAAAATATATGTCATGTAGGGTAAGGGGAAAAACGAAGGGAAATAGCCGGAAAAAAATATTGACTAATGAACGTTTTTTTGGTAATAATAAATTACTTCGTTTTAATTCTTATTTAATCAATTTATGGAAATCCAAAATAAATAAATAATCTGTTTTTATTATATAAATCTTTTTTTTACATTTTTATATGGAGTAATTTTTAATGGCACCATTACGAAAGCATCATAAAGATGATGTTAATGAGATTGAGAATGTTGAAGATTCTCAGGGAAGTTTTGATTTTGAATCTGCAGAAACACAGAGCGGTTCCGCTGAAACAGAAGGTGATTCAGGATATTCTGAGGAAAACTCAAATGTTGTTTCCGAGGAATCTTCTTACGATAATTCTGAAACTGATACTTCTGGTTATCAGGAAAATACAGAACAGGAAGATGTACAGACTCAGGATTCTGAAAGTCACAGTACGGAAAATGAAGACGGCTCGGATTCAGCAGAGTTTTCAGAATCAGGTGATTCCTCTGAATCTGAAGATACCGAACAGAAAACAAAAGTTGTTGTAAAAAGAAAAAAAATACTTATAAAAGACAAAAAAAACGATAAAAATACTTCAGCATACACATCAAATAATTATAACGGGGATTATTCAAATACACGACGCCCTGTAAAATATGCAGGAAAAAAGAATGTTTCTGCTTCTGGAATAAAAAAGCCTTATGAAAAATCCTATGAAAAGTCATCTTACGGTATGAAATCAAATTATCCTGTTCCTTCAGGAGAAGTTTCTGAGGCTGTAGTTGCGGCTGAAGCTGCTGCAAATTTGTCTGAAGATAATGCAAATAAGCCTCGTCTTGTAATTAATGATCTTACAATAAAATCTATGCCGGAGCTTCGTTCTCTTGCAATGCAATATGGTTTTACTGAAGATGACCTTGCTCCAATGAAAAAGCAGGATTTGATTTTTGTAATCTTAAAAGCTCATACGGAACATGGTGGAATTATTTTTGCTTCGGGCGCTTTGGAAATTCTTCCAGACGGATACGGATTCCTTCGTTCTCCGCAGAATTCTTATTTGCCGGGACCTGATGATATTTATATTTCTCCAAGTCAGATTCGTCTTTTTAATTTAAAGACTGGTGATACTGTTTACGGTCAGACAAGAAGTCCTAAAGAAGGTGAAAGATTTTTTGCACTTTTGAGAATTGAAAGCGTAAATTTTGATGATCCAAGAGTTGCACAGACTCGCGTTCCTTTTGAAAACCTTACACCTTTATATCCTGATGAAAAACTTCGTCTTGAAACTGTTTCTACCGAAGTTTCTACGCGTATCGTAGATTTGTTTGCCCCAATTGGAAAAGGTCAGCGTCTTTTGATTGTTGCTCCTCCAAAAGCCGGTAAAACAATTTTGATGCAGAAAATTGCAAATGCCATTACAACAAATAATCCGGAAGTTTACTTAATCGTTCTTTTGATTGATGAACGTCCTGAGGAAGTTACGGAAATGGAACGTGCAATCAAAGGAGAAGTTATTTCTTCTACTTTTGATGAACAGGCGACCCGTCACGTTCAGGTTGCAGAAATGGTATTGGAAAAGGCAAAACGCCTTGTTGAACATAAACGCGATGTCGTAATTTTGCTCGACTCAATCACACGTCTTGCACGTGCTTATAACCAGACAGTTCAGACTTCTGGTAAAGTTCTTTCTGGTGGTGTTGATTCAAATGCTTTGTTCAAGCCTAAGAGATTCTTTGGTGCTGCCCGCAATGTAGAAGAGGGCGGTTCTCTTACAATCATTTCTACTGCATTGATTGAAACTGGTTCCAGAATGGATGAAGTTATCTTTGAAGAGTTCAAGGGAACTGGTAACAGCGAAATCGATTTGGATAGAAAACTTGCAGAACGTCGTCTGTTCCCTGCAATCAATATTAAAAAATCTGGAACACGAAAAGAAGAACTCCTTCTTACAGAAAATGAACTTCAGAAAATATGGATATTACGAAAAGTTCTGAATCCTATGGAAGATGTTGAAATTACAGAGCTTATTCTTGACCGTATGAAGAAGAGTAAGACAAATGAAGCTTTCCTTGCAAGTATGAATGCTGGAACTGCTGCAACAGATAATTAATTTTTATGAAATCCCGTACGATTGAAGTGCGGGATTTTTTTTCTTTTCTACAAGGAAATGGATAAGCTAAAAAATTACTTTCGTATTTTTTTTAACGCTTTTCTAAAAAACATTGGCCGCCAACAGTCTTACACACATTGATTATTCTCTATTTATGGATTAAAATTATATATCTATTTATTTAAAAACATGCGTCGGATGTAGTGACGTGTGTAGGAGAAAAATGATGTCTGTAGAAAGAGTAACCTACAAACTTGGAGATGCCGATCTCATCCTCGAAACAGGAAAAATCGGTAAACAGGCTAATGGATGTGTTTACGCTCAGTGGGGCGGAGCCG
>CAMOWQ010000144.1 GCA_946628495.1 uncultured Treponema sp.
TCGACCGGTAGCATTTTTCTTTTTGTGTATTCATGTTTATAATGCGTTTGCCCTGTAAAAAACGCTGTCTGCTATATTTTTTTATAAATTTTCAATTTTTTTATTAGAAAAATTAAAGATTTTTATACCTGCTACCGATATTAAATATGTCGGGTACATTTTCCCCTCCCACCCATGTACCCGGCTGCCTGATGGGCATGGCACGGATTTATTCCGTGCCTTTTTTTTATAAATTGCATTTGAATACCTTAATTGCTATAATCCTAAACATGAAGAATATTGCAATCATAACAGGAGCCAGTTCAGGACTTGGCGTTGAATTTGCAAAACAGATTTCGGCAAACTATGAATACGACGAAATCTGGATTATTGCCAGACGTGCCGACAGACTGGAAAGCCTTGCAGAACAGATAAATGTAAACTGCAGTCAGAAAACAAATTCATGCGTTATAAAAGCAGTTCCAATGGACATTTCTGGAAAAGACGGTGTTCTAAGACTGAATGAATATCTGAAAAATGCAGACAGAGTTGAATCAACAAAAGACGCAACAGAAACTTCGAGCCGGGATATAAGCAACGAAAATGGGCACAAAATCTGTATCGGGCTTCTTGTAAACAATGCAGGTTTTGGTACATACGGACCTTTTGACGAAACTTCATTCGAACGCGAAATGGATATGATTGATCTGAACTGTACATCACTTACAGGCATCTGCGGAATTGCAATTCCATATATGAAAAAAGGCTCTGTAATCATCAACACGGCAAGTCTTGCAGCCTTCCTTCCGCTTGGAAATTTTGCAGTATATGGCGCAACAAAAGCATACGTTCTTAATTTTTCAATTGCACTTGCAGCAGAATTAAAAGAAAAAGGAATAAAAGTATCTGCGCTATGTCCGGGTTCTGTTAGTACGGAATTTGCTAATGTAGCTTCGAATGGTGCAAGAAAAGAAGTAAAAGGCGGCATTGCACCAGATAAAGTTGTTGCACACTGTATAAAACGTGCATTCAAAGGAAAAAAAATATCCCTGTACAGGCCAAAATGGCGTTTTACAGCTTTTATGAGCAGATTTGTAGGACGTTATCTTGGAGCAAGATATACATTTAAATACAACAAAAGACCACATAATCCTGACGGAGAAAATACTTCAGGAAAATCACTGTAAGGTGAATACATTTTTAAACTAAAAACAATGACGAAATAATAAGGAGTATTTTGTTATGGAAAAAAAATCATCTAATGCGGATTATACAATAACAAGCGCACTTTTTACTGATTTTTATGAACTTACAATGGCACAGGGCTACTGGAAAGCCGGAATGAACAAAAAGGTTGTTTTCGATATGTTCTTCAGAAAAAATCCTTTTAACGGCGGTTTTTCCATTCTTGCCGGAAACGAAACCCTCATGGATATAATCTGCAATTTCCGCTTCAGCGAAGAAGATATTGCTTATCTAAAAGAACAGAACATTTTTGAACAGGGATTTCTTGATTACCTTAAGGATTTTAAATTTACAGGCGACCTTTACACAATGGACGAAGGTACTGTAATTTTCCCTCAGGAACCACTTATAAGGATTCATGCAAATTTAATAGAGGCACAAATTCTAGAAGGTCTTGTACTTAATCATGTAAATTTCCAGAGTTTGATTGCAACAAAAACTTCAAGAATCTGGCTTGCTTCAAAACGTGCACCGATTATGGAATTCGGTTTGCGCCGTGCACAGGGACCGGACGGAGCTATGTCTGCAACAAGGGCTTCTTATATAGGTGGAGCCGCAGGAACTTCAAACACTCTTGCAGGCAAACAATACGGCATTCCTGTAATGGGAACAATGGCACACTCATGGATTATGTCACATTCAAGCGAACTTGAGGCATTCCGTGAATATGCAAATATCTATCCTCAAAATTCCGTATTTTTGATTGATACTTACGACACACTCAAATCAGGAATCAAGAATGCAATAATTGCAGGCGGAGAACTTGTAAAAAAAGGCTATAATTTCGGAGTACGCCTCGATTCTGGCGATATAGACTATCTTACACGAGAAGTCCGAAAGGAACTTGATAAGGCAGGTTTTCCACAGGCAAAAATTTCAGTTTCAAACGAACTTACAGAAGAAATCATTACAACACTGGTTGCACGCGGAGCTCCGATTGACAGCTGGGGAGTTGGAACACACATGGTAACAGGCGGAAACGAATCAAGCTTTACAGGCGTATACAAACTTTCTGCCCGCCATGATGCAGCAACAGGCAATATGATTCCAGCAATGAAATTCAGCGACAACCCTGCAAAAACAACAAATCCTGGAATTAAAAACGTATTCAGACTTTACGATTCAAACGGAATGGCATGTGCCGATATTCTTGCTCTTGACGGTGAAAAAATCGAAGAAGGAAAAGAATACAGATATTATCATCCTATGGTTGATTACAGGCAGTTTACGTTTACTGCTGCAAAAGTAGAACCTCTTCTGAAAAAACGTCTTGAAAACGGACAGAGAACTTCAGAACGCCTTCCAGACAGCGAACAGCTTAAACTCAGCCGCGAAACAATGCAGAAACAGCTCTACACCTTTGACGAATCTTACAAGAGAATTTTAAATCCTCACATCTACAAAGTATCGCTTTCTGAAGACCTGATGAATCTTAAAAAGGATTTTATTCAGAAAAATATAAAGTAGAATTACAAAAAAGCATTCGGGCAAACAAAAAAAATGCATACAAAAGTGCAAACTTAAAATGCCCGTCTGCTACTTAAAAATGCCGCTTTTCAAAAAAATGAACTGAAGGCTTTTTTCATCATAAAGAATCTGTATCGGAATCTTTGAATGCAATTTCGGGATTCATAAGATACAGATTCTTTATATTTTTAAGGGAATTCTGCATGTGGTACTTTTTAACAAGGCTTGAATCCGTAAGCATTTCAAGTTTTTTCCGTGCATCCTTACGTGCAGAATTTTCCTGATAATTACATGTACAGGTAAAACCCGCATATCCGTTTTTCTTTGCATGCTCAACAAGACGCTCTTCCGGCACATAACATAAAGGTCTTATAAGCGTAACAGGATAATTTTTATATTCAAGCCGCGGAGACATAGTTGAAATTTCAGCCTTATCAAGCATATTCATCAAAAATGTTTCAAGGATATCTTCCAGATGATGTCCAAGCGCAATTTTATTATACCCATTGGCAATTGCATAATTAATAAGCTCGGTGCGTCTCTGCGTTGAACACCACCAGCAGCTCATTTTCTGACCTTTTTTTACGCGTTCAAGAATGTTTACATCAATAGATTTAAACGGAACCTGCCACCGTTCAAAAAGTTCTTTTATGCCGGCCGGAAACAAAGGCGCAAAATCACTCTGAACATTAAGTGCAAGATATTCAAAACCGCAGTCAGGACGTTTTGCTCGGTTTGCAAAATATTCAACAAGGGCAGTTGAATCTTTTCCCCCGCTCGCCCCAATAAGAATGCGGTCATTTTTTTCAATAAGATTATAATCAAAAACAGCCTTGTCTATCAGGCTTGATATTTTTGGTTGCTTTTTCATAATAAATTCTGCCGCTTATTTTATTACGGCTAATTAATCATGCCTTGTATAAAAGTAATAAGTTTTGCCGCAGCTTCACGATGAGTTTTCGGTCCAGGATGCCCGCGGCTGCCTTTATCAGATGCACATTTTTCAAGTTTTTCCATAGAATCAAGTTCAAGTGTATACACGAAGTCATCTTTATTTTCGTTTTTATATTCTTGAATTGCCTGCTGTATTACAGACGGAACAGCATTAAGGCCTATCATACCCCAACACCAGATTATTTTTGCGTTTGGATTAACAAGTCTTATCTGACAAAGAAAATTCTTTACACCATTTTTTATGATTGCCGCATCTTCTGCACCAATTTTTCCGTCAGCTTCAAGTTTATGGACATAAGTTTTTCCGTCTGAATCAGTCCAGGCAGGCTGCTTGAATGCGCCTTCATCGTTGGTACCAAGATTTACGACAACTATGTCACAAGGTTTTGCAGCCTTATATTCTTCCATAACGCCTAGTTTTTCTTGAAAGTCGCCTTTCATAATAGAACATACATTTTTATAATGAGGTGGAAGCCTGCTGTTGATATCTCCGTTCCAGCCCCAGCAGATTCCCCATCCGCACTGACTCATTACAGAAAAATCAGCATCAAGGGCATCGGCTGTCTGCACGGCATACGTTTTTCCTGCGCAAAACCACTGAGGAATCCAGTCGCCTTCGTCAGGCATTCCGGCAAGTCCTTCCCCGCTTGTTATACTGTCGCCGATAAATTCCATACGAAGTGTGTATTCTTTCTGGGCGCAGAAAATACCGTCATCAGAAAGCCTTACAGAATGAATGAACATCGAATGAAGTTTATCATCAGGCATCGGCTGTGTGTCTTTTAGAATTCTTATACGGTATTCCTTTTCAGGATTAAGATTCCGCGCAACACATATAAATGTTTTTTCAGCAGGAACTGCTAACCTCTGAATCTGATATCCGTTTACAAAAATAGCCGCATAAGATTCAAAAACTTCATATGAAGAAGACAATTCTATCCAGACTTCACGGCTTTTTACATTAAATTCGATACCCGAAGCCCCCCAGAAAACAGCAAGCGGTTTTCCGCCTTCAAGAGGATTTCTGACATTGCGTCCTAAAATCCTTAAATTTTCAATCTTATCTAAAGCAAAATCTTTCATAAACACCTGCCATAAACTACTCTTCTTTTTCCTTCAAAACTGCAAGGAACGCACTCTGAGGAAGTTCAACGTCTCCAATCATCTTCATGCGTTTTTTACCTTCCTTCTGTTTTTCAAGAAGCTTTCGTTTTCGAGTGATATCACCGCCGTAACATTTTGCAAGAACGTCTTTACGAACAGGATTAACAGTTTCCCTTGCAATAATCTGGCTTCCGATTGCGCCCTGAATTGCAACCTTAAACTGCTGCCTGCTTATTTCACCTTTAAGGCGTTCACAAACCTTACGTGCGCGGTCTACAGCATTCTGCTTGAATGTTAAAAGAGACAATGCATCGACCATTTTCCCATTAAGAAGAATATCAACTTTTACAAGGTCTGTCGGACGATAACCTGTAATTTCATAATCAAAAGAAGCATAACCACGGCTGTAGCTTTTTAACCTGTCATAAAAATCAAAAAGAACTTCTGACAAAGGCATTTCGTAATTTATTTCAACACGTTTCTGGTCAAGATAAGTCATATTAGTCTGCACACCGCGTTTTTCAGTACAGAGCGACATTATAGAACCTAGATATTCTGCAGGAGTTATTATCGAAGCTTTTATATAAGGCTCTTCTGCATCCTTAATGCGTCCCTGAGGATATTCAGATGGATTATCTATAAACATTTCTTCTCCGTTTGTAAGATGCAGCTTATAACGGACACTCGGGGCTGTAAAAATAACTGCCTGATCAAAATCCCTTTCAAGACGCTCCTGAATGATTTCCAGATGAAGAAGACCTAGAAAACCGCAGCGGAATCCGTTTCCAAGCGCAAGGGAATTATCTTTTTCATAGACAAGAGAAGCATCATTAAGCTTTAGTTTTTCCATGCTGTCTTTTAATTCTTCATAATCATTTGAATCCATAGGATAAA
>CAMOWQ010000145.1 GCA_946628495.1 uncultured Treponema sp.
ACTGGCAGCGATTTTTTGTGTATGCCTGTATTTATAATGCGTTTGCCCTGGGGTGTCACTCAGCAGAGCAAACAATTCGGAAACCGAGACCGTCACTGCGGCTGTACGGATTGTTGCAGATTCGATTGGCAGCACGACAGTCAGTAGCGGCTTGGTAAGAGCCACCACCGCGATAAACGCGGTTAAAGCCCGACGAAGGACCACGCGGGTTAGTTACACTGTCACTGCTGTATGAACTTGAATACCAGTCCCAGCACCATTCAGTTACATTTCCGCTCATATCATACAGCCCCAATTCATTAGCTGCTTTTTTCTTTACTTCATGAGTTTTACTGCCGCTGTTACTTTTATACCAGGCTACATTTTCTATGCTGTTGCTTCCACTATAAGTATACCCCTTACTCTTATTACCACCTTTTGCAGCATATTCCCATTCTGCTTCTGTAGGTAACCTGTAACCATTAGCAGTCCAATCACAGGTAATTGTTCCGCTAATATTGTTGCCACTATGAGGAGTATAATTCCAGCTGCTTACATCTGTATTGCCGTCTAGTGAATAACAAGGTGTCAAACCTGCCGATTCACTATATTTGTTGCAGAAATATATTGCATCAAACCAGCTTAAATTTTCTACCGGCCGGTTAGACTGCACTTCTTCATTTGCAGGCTTTGAACTGAAATAGCTTGGATTACTTCCCATAACAGCTTGATATTCACCCTGTGTAAGCTCATGGTCACTCATATAAAAACTGCTCAAGGTTACATCATGCACAGGTTTTTCATTAGCTTGTGTACCTCCCATACTGAACGTTCCGCCTTTAACAAATACGAAACCAACTGGGATTTCTTTCCACTTTGCGTAAAGAGTAATACTTGTAATTACACGCTGCCCTGCATTTGCTTTTTTGTCTTCATCATAACTACTGTCTGTAAACCATCCAATGAAAATCCAGCCGTTTTCTTTAAGTGCAGGCAGGTTTGCAGCCGTAAGAGTATTTCCGCTTCCTATAATAAAAGTCTTTGGCGCTGTACCATGCGCTGTTACATAACTTACGGTACATTTATCAATCCATTTTGCAGTAAGGGTTACGTCATCTGTAACTGTAAAGTTTCCGGCTGTTACTCTATTTTCTCCAACATACCAGCCGTCAAATAAATAATCGCTGATTGTAAGCTCAGGCAACTGAGATGAAGTAAGTTTTTCTCCCTCAACTACAATTATTGCAGTTGGTGCTGTACCGTGTGCCGTAACATAGCTTACGGTACAATTTTTAAACCACTTTGCGTAGTAAGTTTTATTGCCTGTACAGCCTTTTGCAATTTCTGTCTGCTTTGTTCCGCTAAAACTGATATCTGTATACCAGCCGCCGAAAGTAAAGCCTTCTTTTTGCGGGGTGGCAAGAGTTATTGTATCTGTTTCTATAGTATATGTGGCAGGATTTGTTGCTGCATTTGTACCGCCATTCAGATTATAGGTTATGCTGTACAAAACAGGTATCCATTTTGCATAAAGAGTAACAGAGCCCGTTGCACCGCCACCGATTGTTTTAAATGCAGTCCCACTTAAGTTTTCACTTGAATACCATCCGCCAAAATCATAACCAGTTTTTACAGGATTCTGTAATGTAATCAGAGAACTTTCAATCGTATAGCCATAAGGATTTGCTGCACTGTTTGTTCCGCCATCAAGTTTATAAACAACATTATACATCTTAAGCTGCCACTTTGCAGTAAGAGTAACGTTGTCAGAAACCGTATAACTACCGGCTGTTACCTTTTTATTACCAGAATACCAGCCAAGAAATTCATATCCATCACACTGTAACTGAGGCAATTGAATTGTGCTCAAAACAGCCCCATCTGTAGTAAGGAAAGAATCAGGAACGTTACCTTTTTCGCTTTCGTAACTTACAGTATAAATTACACTTCCGCCTGGGCCATAATAAGTATCTGAATCAGCGGTGATACTGTAATAATCAATTTCACCTTCACGAAGATATGCTTCAAAGCCAGTTGTAACTTTATATGCCGTGTCCTCTGAATGATTTTCACCGCCAAAGGTCATATAAGGTAAAACTTCGTCAAGATTACCATCCGTAATAACCTCTTTTGAAGAAAGAGAAGCAGGTTCAACCGTATAAAACATTTCGGTACTATTATCAAGCTGCGAAGTTACAGTTGCACCGCTGAACACAAGCATATAAGGCTTTTTACTTCCAAAAGTCGGCACAAAAACTGCCTTACGAGAATTATTCGGAATTGCAAAGAACTGATTGTTTCCGTCCGGATAAATTACAAATCCATTTAATGCAGCATTCTTGTTATTTTCAGGATTTTTTGCTGCAATTGTAATTGGAATTGTTCCCTTAAAAAATCTGAGCGGAATATAGTCTTTCCATTCCTGCCCCGTAAACGGATTTTGTATTGTTACGGTTATACCAGTGTCTACGTAAGGTTTTGTAATTTCACCATAAACTAACGAAAGGTTGATTGTCTTAGTTGCACCACCGACAAGTGTAGAAATTGTGAATCCCTGTAATTTGGTATCGGAACTTAAAATAAGATTTGGATCCTCTGATTCTATAGAACATCCTGAACTTGAACAATTATTATCGCTTATGTTTGTAATAGTAAGTTGCATATTGTAGGTTTTTGCATTGTTACCGAACAGATATCCGTTATCTTTCTGGTCGTCGCTGATTGTACCGGTGATTTTCAGGTTGTAATCATCCTTTCCCACAAGAGCAACCGTACCCATATAATCACCTGCGTTGCTGATGTTCAGTCTTGAAACTATAACACGTTCATTTCCATTTTCAATTTCTACCGTCTGAACATCGTTTGCAGTTGGAGCTGTAAGTTTTATATTTCCGTCATCATCGCTTTCCGCTTCACTTTTAAATTTTTTATATTTACTTGATTTTCCGGTTCCTTTTACCCCTCTCATTGCAGTACCAGCAGACCGCGCTGAAGAAGTAAAACCTACAAGCTTAAGCGAATATTCAAGGTTTGCACCGCCTTTTCTAAAATAAGGAATGTTATTGCAAACCATTACACTGTCTGATTTTTTTGTAAACATTCCAAGATTTTGAACTTCAAGAGAAGTTTCGTTTGAAGATGTAATATTATAACTGTTTTTATCCTGTACAACTTTTGTTTCAAGAACTTCATATTCGGTTCCGCTATCCATGCGTACCCATGTTCCCCAGAAATATTCACTTGCAGAGATTTTTGCTTTTCCATCATCTGGTTCTGCATCAACAGGTTTGTCTTTTGGTTTATTTTCTGTATCTTCTTTTGTTTTTTCTTCCGGCTTTTCTTCAGGTTTTTGTTCTTGATTCTGATCTGATTTTTGAGCATTCTCTGTATTCAAGTTGCACCCGGTAAATAATGCCACAGACATAAATAATGCAAATACAACTAAACGAATAAAAGTTTTTCTCATACAATCAACCTCAAAAATAAGATATATAAAATATGCTATATAAAATATGCTATATAAAATATGTTAGTATAATTTTATAATTTCGAAAAATGATTATCGGGTTAAGTCCGAACACCTCTACACTACCGCGAAACTTACATTCTGTTCGACAATATCAATTTTTCCGGCCTTAAGAACTGCTTTATCATTCAGCTGAATATCACTGGCATTTTTAATAGTTGCCTGCATATCAAGGGCTGGAATTAAAAACAAAGCATCGTTTCCACGTCGGTCAATGCAAAAACCATCAAAAGTCAAATCAGGATTCTGAGTCAGATAAACAAGTTTCCAATGCATTTCGCTAAGGCGTGAAACCTGGCGGGCAGCCAAACTTGCGGCATCTCCGGCGGCAACACGTTCAAGCATTTCATCTTTTGCAAGAGGACGGCGGCCTTCTATAAATGCACGTAACTGCTGGTGCGTAATTAAATCTCCATAACGGCGCAAAGGGGAAGTAACCTGACTGTAAAAACTTAAACCAAGTCCTGCATGAGGAGCAGGCGTAATTCCAACAGAACGTTTACGCATACATTTAATTCTTGCAAACTGTCCTGCCCATCCCTCTGGTAAACTTGCAGGAAATTCCGGAGCTTCCTGGCTAACATACATAAAAGGCAGCTGATTTTTAAATGCAAAACGTGCAGCACCCTCGCCCGCCATAATCATCAGTTCTGCAATCATATCGTTAGATTCAAGACGCTTTGAAGGTTCAACCGTAACTTTTTTAGTTTCGCGGTCTACGCTTATATCAACTTCAGGCATCTGGATTGTTACAGCGCCATTTGCTTCGCGGCGAGCCCTGTTTTTCCGAGCAATTTCAAAAAGCGGTTTTAATTCAGCACTTTCTTTCTGTTCTTCTGTCTGAGTATAAGTTAGACGTTCAACATGAACTCGGGTTTTCAAAACTTCGCAAGATTCAATCTGACTGTTTTCATCTACCTTAATTTTAAAAGACAAGGCACAAGAAGGATTTTTTAAGCCCAAGGCATAATCTTCAAGACAAGATTCCGCCAGCATTCGCGATGCGCCTTCAGGAATATAAAGGGTTGTTCCACGACCTCTAGCCGCAATATCAATAGAAGAATCCGGCATTACAGAAGAAGCAGGGTCTGCAATATGAACCCAAAGATATTCACCGTCAAAAGCAACCGCATCATCAGGGTCTGTAGAATGCTCGCTGTCTATTGCATAGGCAACACCCGGAACTTCAAAACGTTCTTCTTGTGGCATTGCACCAAGCTGTTCTTTTGCAGAATCAAAACTGAAACCAAAACGAGTTGGATAAGGATTTTTTGTATAATCCCAGACACCAGTATCGATTAAAAGTTTATGGGCTTTTTCGACCGACTGCGGTAAGCCTGCTTCTGCAAGAATTTTTGATTTTTCGGTTCGGCATAAGGCATAAGCTTCAATTTCGCCCATGTATTTTGCATCTTCAGGAAGATTAATCTTTTTCTGTTTAAGGCGTTCTATAAAAGCAGCCTTTAACTCTGCACCGTGTTCCTTTTCGTATTCCTTGCGGAGAATTGCCTGAATTTCATGTTCGTTTCGGAGAGTGAATACAATTTTATTTGATTTTAATTCGTCGGCAACAAGCGCAAATTCTTTTGAAGCAACGAGAGTTGAATAAAAACACCAGCTGGAATCTGCTTCAAGCTTACCAAATGCAAGATCTGCAATGTCTTCCATAGAATATGTAGCAGGCTCAGAATTTTCAGTTATATCAGCAGACAAAAGCTCGTAAACTTCCTTTAGCTGTGAATTAAAAGCTTCGTTTTTATATTCAAGAACTTTTTCCAAAGATGAAACAGGACCTTCATGAAGAAGGACAACATCTTTTTCGCGGACTTTCTGCTCCGAATAAACGGCTTTTTTACCTGTTGAAGTTGCAGGCTGAAGACAGAATTTTATAACATATTTTTCGCCATCGATATCTGTTACAACGGCAGGCTGATTTTTATAAAGGACAACGGAGTTTTTATTCATAAAAGGATATTAACATGTCTTCTATATATAAATCAACATCACGGGGATATACAGGGCAAACGCATTATAAACATGAATACACCAAAAGAAAAATGCTACCGGTC
>CAMOWQ010000146.1 GCA_946628495.1 uncultured Treponema sp.
ATGAAAACACCCGCGTACTGTATACCCTTCTTTCTTCTACAATCTGCTCGGGTGATACCCTTCATAACAAAAAATATGAAGAAGCACTCCTTGAAACAGGTTTTTCTCCGCAGGGACAGGAACTTCTTGAAAAACTTTCCGTTGAAAACCGCAAGAATGAAGTAATGTCTTCAGACCTGACCATGAACAAGGTCCTTGAAGCACAGAAAAAAGAGTTCGGGAAAATACTTAAGGAAGTTGATTCAGACGAATTCAGGAAGATCGATACCGTGATTGCCGGAATCCGCCAGCTTTATGACCTGTGCTGCTTTGACTTTGTAGAAATGATACAGCTGTTTGATCCTGACTACAGCGGAAAGGATTTTTCATATAAGCCTTCATATCAGCAGATTCTTCTTGAAACGGCAGGAAGCCTGCTCCAGGATTATTATTACATTACCGCAACTTTCAAGGTAAACACTTCCATCGGCCGTGCGCTTACGGCAATCAGCCAGATCAGGCACGGTTATGAAGATGAGCAGGCTTCCCGTAAAATTCTGGATGCGCTGAAAAAGGTAAATACAATTCATACGAAATTCCTTAATCCGGAACTGATACGCAAATTCATCATACTCTGGAAAAAAGACAGTTCATTCGAGATTAAGCATAATACATACAGTTCAGATGCAAGCAAATCATATGCGGCAGTCCTGCAGACAAGGTTCAGTTCGGATGAAAACCGTGTAAAAATGGAAATAAAGGACAGAAACGTTGCAGTTGAACAGCAGAAACTTTTTGGCGGAGAACCTCTTGAAGAAGTTCATGGTTTCAACGCAGAAACAAACAATATTCTCCGTACGAGCACGTCATATTCCTTCTCGCTTATAACTCCGATGCAGATACTTAAAACTTTTATTGTGAGGTTTTTTACGCCGCAGGTTCAGTCGCTTCTGGAAGACATCGTAATTGAAGGGTTTTTCAACAATTCAACCCTTAAATCAGATTTTTCATCAAGGTTATTTACTGCAAAGGATTTTGCCGGAGATCTTGAGGACTTTGAAAAATCTTTTGATCGCGGCGGAGACAACGACGTTGCCCTGATAAAAGGCTACATTGAAGACAGTCATAAAGATGCAGATTTTATACGCAAACTTTCTGCCATGGTTGAAAACATAAACAAACAGGCCATGGCAATCATTCAGAATCAGGTTACGGGCTTCAGGGATCTGTACTTAAGGGTATCAGAGATGCTCGTTGATTCAAAAAAATCAAAGTCGGATCTTATCGTAAACATAAAGGTTTTGTTGTCATCTTCGCGAAACAGGGATGCAACTCAGTTTCTGGAACAGACAATCCCGCTGTGGCCTACATTCTTTGAAATTATGAAGAATTATGCTATCATCGGGGAGATAGATAAAAAGTAGAGGGGATTAGAATGACATCAGCAAATGACGGGGATGCGTATGAGGCAGTAGTTGCCCAGTACGAAAAGAAGATTTATGACCTTCAGCAGTTACTTGAAATTTCGCGTTCCCTGTGTTCAACAATAGAGTTTTCAACACTGATAGAATCCATTCTCTATACGTGCATGGGACAGTTCCGTGTTCTTGGAGCAGGACTTTTTGTTCTTGAAGCTCTCGATGCCGATGAATTTGCCCTCGGTTCAAACTACAACGGAATTGACCTTGATTATCAGGTTCAGTACCGGATTCCCGTAAACCATCCGGTAGTTTCTGTCTTGAGTTCCTCAAATAAGGTATTTACGCTCGATGAGCTTCTCTCAGAAGTTCCGCAGGGAACCGACATGAGGATGATAGAAAGCCTCAAGCCGTCGCTCATCGTTCCGCTTCTTCAGAAAAATCTCCTTGACGGAATTCTCGTGTTTGGAGAAAGAATTACCCTTGATGATGAAAGCGGATACAGTTCATACGAAAAGGAACAGATTCTTTCGATTGCATCTCTCGGTGCAATTGCAATAAACAACGCTGCCCTGCTTGAACGTTCTTCAACGGATATGATGACTCACCTCAAGCTCAAGTATTTCTTTTACAATGTTCTTGCAGATAAACTTGATTCGTCACTTGCACAGGGCAATCCGCTTTCGGTAATAATGTTCGACATTGACTTCTTCAAGAGGTTCAATGATACATACGGACATGCCTGCGGAGACTATGTTCTGATAACCGTTGGAAAAATCATCAAGTCATGTATCCGTGAACAGGATCTTGCCGCCCGCTACGGTGGAGAAGAATTTACGGTTCTCCTGAATAATACTGACCGTGAAGATGCAATGACGGTTGCCGATAGAATCCGCAGCAAGGTCGAGCAGTTTGATTTCTGTTATGAAAACCAGCACGTAAAGGTAACAATTTCAATAGGTGTTGCCGTTTTCAATTCGGAATCAAATCCTATATCATCTCCAAAGGAAATTGTTGATCAGGCAGATAAAGCCCTCTATGTTTCAAAGCGTAACGGCAGGAACAGGGTAACGTTTGCTGATCAGAAAATCGTTGCAGAAGTAGCCCTGGAAAAATGAGATTAAAGTCACTTATAAGAACACCTTTCAGATACACATATTTTAAGGCGACCCTGATAATTATTGCCGTAAATGCACTTGCCTATTTTCTGTGTAATTTTACCGGCCTCAGGAATCTTGCATATCAGCTGGTTTACGGAAATCAGGTAGTTGCTTCGTATCCGTACACGGATTTTACCTTCGGACTGAATGTATGGGGATTTGTCGGACAGCATATGTTCTGGCAGCCGCTTACGTACATGTTCATGCACGGGAATTTCCAGCACATTCTTTTCAACATGATAGGTCTTTTTTTCTTCGGAATGACGGTTGAACGCGCCCTTGGATCAAAAGAATTCCTGCTGATGTATTTCTTTATAGGGATTTTTTCAGGACTCTTTTCTGTTCTGGTTTATTACCTTACGGGAAGTTCTTCAGTTCTTGTTGGTGCAAGCGGAGCAATTTACGGTCTCCTGCTGACTTATGCCGTAATTTTCCCGCATTCGCGCATTTTTATCTGGGGAATTATTCCAGTTCCGGCACCGCTTCTTGTCCTCATTTATGCAGGAATTGAATTCTTCAGTCAGTTTACTTCATTTGACAATGTTTCGCACATGACCCATCTTGCCGGTTTTGCCTTTGCGTTCATTTATATCGTTGTCCGTATGGGCGTGAATCCCTTTAAGGTCTGGTTCAACAGATGAAAAAAATCGTGGCTGCGCTTCTCTGCGGCCTTTTGAGCGTATTCGGTTTTTCTCAGAAAACATATCAGGATACAACGATAAGGGTTTCACTGTGGGCACAGCTTGATGCATATCCGGGACTTTTTGATACTGATACCGGAGATTCAAGTAAAACAGAAGAAGATTCTAAATACCTTGTTCCGGTTGCACAGCTGCGGAAAATTGCTCCTTTTATTATTTCCGGAATGGTCTACGGGTGGACGTTTGAATATACGCCCTATGACAAGGCCCGCGCCGTGGACGAATATTTTGCCTTTGAACCGATAAATGAGCTTTCTGAGGAAGAAAAAAAGCAGATCCGTTATACAAAGCCATGGCTCACGGAATCAAGGCTTTCCTGCTGGGCTGAATACGACAGGACAACACCCCAGAAGTATAATCTTGAAGTGTGGAACTCTGTAACTAACCCTAAAATACGTGGTTTAGGATATGCAAGGCTTTCTGAGGGATTCGACGGAATACGGAAAGCATGCGGGGATGCCATGAAAAATGCGGTGCGTGAGCACTGGCGTCAGCTGGTCAAGAACAAACCAAAGGAAATTGACGGCAGGCTCCTGCTTTGTGAACCCCCGATGATCGGAATAGATGCCGGCCGTTACAAGGTTACACTTGATTTTTTCATGGAATCGGATAGAATTATAGAATATAAAACGTTCTGAAAGAATTTCGGAGGAACACTATGAAAAGGCTTTTAGCTGTTGTTGCAGCAGTATTCTGTTTTATGGGCGCAGTTTTCGCTGATGAAACAAGCGACGCTTTTGACATCATTAAGCCGGAGCCATCAAAAGAAACTGTAAAAATCGTTCCGGAGAATCAGTATCCTGAACTTCACCCGACTTCAAAAGCAAGCTGCCAGGTATATCTGGAATACACAACTTTGACAAATGAGGTTCATATCTACTATACATGTAATATGGCTGCCTATGATCAGGGCGAAGCTATGAATACCGTTATGGCTATCCTTAAGGATTTCCAGAAAGAAAACGGATATTACAGCTACAGATATATGAGAAAAGATTCTGTAAAATACTTCAGGGATGAAGCCAATATCAAAAAGGCAACTTATTCATCTTACCTGGTATTCTCTCGCTGATAAAAAATCAGGAATTATTGCGAGCCAGTTCATGAGAGCTGGCTCAACTTTTTTATAATAAACACATAAATCATTCCGGACTTGTTTTGTTCAGAGTGACAGACAAAGAGAAAAAAATGGACACGCAGAACATTATTAAAAATCTTCACCCGCTTGAAATTAAAGTTCTTCTTAATTACACGACAAAAGATGAATTGACTTCAGAAAAGCTTCAGAAAGAGCTTGAATATAAGGAAGGCCACGCAAACCAGGCATTCAGCTGGCTCAGCGGAAAGGAACTTCTTTCAGTTGTAAGCAAGACACCACACACATTCTATGAAATCACTGACCTGGGCCGCTCTTATGCAAAGGACGGAATCCCTGAACTCAGAATCATAAACTTTGTAAAGGAAAACGGCGCAAAACTTCTTCCGGAAATTGCAGCAGGAACCGGACTTGAACAGAAGGATGTAGGTTCTGCTTTCGGTCAGCTTTCAAAGGCCGGCGTCCTCAAGATGAACGCAGAGAAAAAAGCCGAATACACAGGTGCAGACATTCCTGCAAACATCAAAATCGCATCAGAACTGTTTGAGCGTGCAGCAAAGGCTGATAACGGACAGATTGACAATGCTTCGCTTAATGCTGATGAGCAGTCTGCAATTTCAAATTATGCAAAAAAACGCGGCGCTGCAGATTCTCCATTCAAAATCATTGAACGCGAAACCGTTGTATATAAACTTACAAAAGATTCTGCAGAAGTAGTTGCAGCTCTCAAAAAAGCCGGAATTACGGGCAATGAAATCGGAGAACTTACTCCGAAAATGCTCGCTTCAGGCGAATGGAAAAACGGAACTTTCCGCGGTTACAATATCGCAATTCCTCCGGCACGAATTATTCCTGGCCGCACAAATCCTTACGTTCAGTTCCTTGAGCATGTTAAGGACAAGCTCTGCTCGCTCGGTTTCCAGGAGTTCGACGGACCTCTCGTAGAGACAGAATTCTGGAACGGTGACGCACTCTTCATGCCGCAGTTCCACGCTGCACGTGACATTCACGATGTTTACAGAATCAAAAACCCGACTCACGCAAAGGAAATCGAAGAGCCGTGGCTTTCAAATGTAGCAAATACACATAAAAACGGCGGAAACACAGGAAGCCGTGGCTGGAACTACAACTT
>CAMOWQ010000147.1 GCA_946628495.1 uncultured Treponema sp.
GCAAGTCTTACGGTATCTTTGTAAATATGTTTTCCAAATGCATGAATTATTCTATATTCGCCGTTTATTTTTGAACGATAAATGACATTGTAAGGTACATCTTTTGTAGCGAAACGGACAGCGGCATCTTCAATCACGGCAATGTCATCTGGATGACAGTCTCTGTACATATCGTTATTCATCAACTCGTATACAGATTTTATATCTTCAGATAGATTAAATAATTCTATAAACCCCTTTGAGATAACAATTGTTTCTACATGATTGTCAATAAATTGATACACAGCAAATGGCAGACAGCTGTTTTTCATGCAATCCAATTCTTTTTTGCTGTATTTATATTTCTCCATTTTCTCCCCGCTGTACAAATATGCACAATTAAATTATACGCTTTGATTATTCATACCGTCAAGAAAAAATTGACTTTATGAGTTTTATGAATTTATTCAAAAATTTTAGTCATACTTCCCCCTTCTTTGAATATATATTATTATTTGAACATGAATATTAATAACAACGCTTCAAACGTAAAACGAGAACTTTTAGTACGAATTGCAAAACTTCAGCTCGAAGGTGAACTTGACAGCCGGAAAATAAATAAAATCCCTACCGAAATGCGGCCGGCAGGCAGCCAGCCAATTGGATGCTGTATTTATCATGACCGTGAACTCTTACGGATGAGACTTTTAGCCAGAATGGGAATTTCTGTAGAAAATTATAATGATATAAACGATCTGGATGATTATGCCCACGAAGCCCTTGAACGCGAAAAACCAACCTGGCCGATGATTACAGTTCTTCACGAAGCGTGCAATGGTTGCGTAAAGCAGAATTTTATGGTTACCAATGCGTGTCAGGGATGCTTTGCCCGTCCTTGCATGGTCAATTGTCCCAAAAAAGCAATTCATATTATTCACCACGCGCATATTGATGCCGAAAAATGCATTCACTGTGGATTATGCGAACAGAATTGTCCGTACCATGCAATTATAAAAATTACCGTTCCGTGTGAAGCTGCTTGTCCTGTTGGTGCAATTTCTAAAGGTGAAGACGGCCACGAAGTTATTGATTTTCATAAATGTATTTACTGCGGAAAATGCATGCAGGAATGTCCTTTCGGAGCCATGATGGATAAAAGCCAGCTTGTGGATGTAATTAAGCATATAATGAACGGAAGACGGGTTAGCGTGATGTATGCTCCATCAATTGCATCTCAGTTTAAGTGCAGCGCTGGTCAGCTTGAACGAGGCTTTGAACAGCTTGGCTTTACGACAGTTTACGAGGTTGCGGCCGGTGCTGATATTTGTGCTACAAAAGAAGCTGCCGAATTTACAGAACGAATGAAGCGCAGAGATAAACTTATGACAACTTCCTGCTGTTCGGCTTACGTTCGTGCCGTTCATATTCATGTACCAGATTTGGACCCTTGTGTAAGCGAAACCCGTAGTCCAATGCATTATGCCGCAGAAATTGCCAAAAAAGATGATCCTGAATGTGTTACGGTTTTTGTAGGCCCTTGTCTTGCCAAACGCCGCGAAGGTTTTGACGATGATTTTGTAGATTACGTAATTACTGCCGAAGAACTTTCTGCATTTTTTGAAGCAAAAGGCATTCAGGTTGCAAAACTGGCTCCTGTTGTAAAAGAAAATATTCCGACTGCAAGCGGACGAAATTTTGCCCGAAGCGGAGGTGTTGCCGAAGCAGTTCGCTGCCGATTGGAAGACCCTTCAATTTTAAAGCTTGATGTTATAAATGGCCTTGATAAAAACGGTATGAAAAAACTCCGCTATTATGGTGATATTCAGGCAGGGAAAGTTCAGGCAAAAGAAGGTGACGGAAACCTTGTAGAAGTAATGAGCTGCGAAGGTGGATGTATAGCCGGTCCGTGCGTTGTCCAGAAGGTGAATCTTGCGAATATGCAGCTGGATAAGTATGTAAAGGAAGGTTTATAAACTTGATGGCTGGCGGGCATTGTTCTATAGAAAAGAGGAAAAAAGAAGAAAGTTTTTAGAAAAAAAATTTAAAAAATTGATGAAATTCAATTTTGAGCTATTGACACTTTTTGTTCAAAAATATATAGTACTAAACATCAAGCGACATTAAGTCACATGATAAAACAAAGTTTGCGGCAGTCATATAACGGCTCATTATCTCAGCCTTCCAAGCTGATGACGAGGGTTCGACTCCCTTCTGCCGCTCTAAAAAGAATCTTCAAGTTCGAAGATTCTTTTTTTTTTGCCTTTAATAAAATAGTTTTTCTCCTTTCCGTCATATTCATCATTAAGAATGCATTAAATAATGTTAGAAATTCAAAATATCTTTTTATTTGAAAAATATTTTAAATTATTTTATTATAATAACATACTCTATATAACAGGATGTTTTATGTCTTTATCATCATTTAATCATAAATTTTTTCCTTCAAAAGAAGTTATGGATTCATGCTCTCTCAGGGAACAGGAACAACTTTCTCTTTTAATAGGTTCCAATCTTGTTTTCATGATACTGTTCAGTTTGTTTGGAATCGTTCTTTTTCTATTCAATTTTCCGATTCTTGGAGGAGGCGCTCTTTTTCTTCTAGCATTTTTTTCAATTTCCCTGTCTTTTACAAAAAATGGACATATTCACAGAGCTGCCTGGACTACAACAATCGCAATTGCAATATTAACGGCAGTTGTATGTTTCGGTTCCCCTTTCAAACACACGAATTTTCTACCCTACCGAGACGCATGTTTTATTTCAGTAATGTCTGTTTGTAACTATGTAATTTCTCTGAGAAGAAAACAAATTCTAGGATTTTTTGGATTCGTAATACTGCTTTGGATTGCACTTCACACAATCATATATCCGCCTCTATTTGCAGATAATTTCCGTTCAGCAACAATGAACCTTACAATCTGTTCTCTCGGTATTTTTACAGCAAACATCTGTATCATTCTGTTTGACCGCTTTACAAGAAAAGTCGTAGACAGAGCCACAGCAAACGAACAGAAATCTACACAGGCCTTTGATAAACTTTCAGCAGTTATTAATGAAACAAAAGAAGGTCTTAACATTGGAAAACTTCTTTCTGAATCAACAGGAAATGCAGCAAGAAGCGTAGAAGAAATTAATGATTTGTACAACTTTATTAACAAAGAGGCAATTTCTTTAAGTGCAGAAGCAAATAACATTAAAGATTCAAGCTCTATGATTAACACAAAAGCTTCGAAAATGCAGGAAAGCATTAATAATCAGAGTCAATCCATTTCACAGACTTCAGCTGCTCTAACACAAATGTCCGCAAGTCTTACAAATATCAGTAACATTGCAACTCAGCAGCGCGCAGGAATGAATAATCTTGTTGCAAACCTTGATTCACAAATGGCTCTTCTTCAGAAACTTGTTGATGATGTAAAAGAAGTAAAAGTATCGTCTGATAAGGTTTCTAATTTCGTTGAAGCTGTAAATAAAATTGCTTCTCAGACAGGTCTTCTTGCAATGAATGCTTCCATAGAAGCCGCTCACGCAGGAACGCTTGGAAAAGGCTTCTCTGTAATTGCACAGGAAATTCGTAAACTTTCAGAAGAAACAACAAAAAATGCACAGAATATTACAGAAACTCTTCAGAAAAATGTTGAAATTGTAAATACGACAACAAATTCCGTTACATCATTCTCTGAATATACAAAAGCAACAACAGAAGAATTAAGAAAGACAATTTCCGTAATTGAAGAAATTCTTACCGGTATATCTGAAATTGACACAGGCACACGCGACGTAACTCAAGCAATTTCACGCATTGTTGACGAGTCAAATACAAACACTCAGCTTGCAGAAGGAGTTGCAGGAGAAATCGTTCAGCAGAACTCTGCACTTCAGAATATTTCAACTGGAACAGAACAATTACAGCTTAAAGTAGGCAGTCTTGAAGGGCTTCTTTCAAACATTCGCGACGCAATTGCACAGATAGACAGCAACGCATCTGCAAATGAAATTGTAGCTGCAAAAATCTCGGGTGCACTCAGTTAATTTATACTTCACAAAATACGGAAAAACGATTATACTCATTAAGATAATCAGGGAATTTTCGTTTTTAAAATTTTCTGACTTGATTTAACAGTATATTTATTTGCAGGAGACAGAAATATGTCAAGAAAAATTACTATCATCGGTGCAGGACAGGTTGGTTCTACCGTTGCCTACGCTCTTACGTTGAAGCAGATTGCTTCTGAAATCGTTATTATTGATATCATCAAAGAAAAGGCTATGGGAGAAGCAATGGATATCCGTCAGGGTACACCATTTATTGGTCCAGTTTATGTTCATGATGGAGATTATGAAGATGCAAAGGATTCTGACATCGTTGTATTCACATCTGGTGTTGGTCGCAAACCTGGACAGTCTCGTCTTGACCTTACACAGACAAACGTAGATATTACAAAATCTGTTATTCCACAGATTACAAAGGCTGCTCCTAATGCTCTTTACGTTATCGTAGCTAACCCGGTTGATATTCTTACATATCAGTTTGTAAAAACTTCTGGCATTCCTGCTAATCGCATTTTCGGTACAGGAACTATGCTTGATACAGCACGTTTCCGCGCTCGCATTGCAGAAACTTACAAAGTTGCACAGGAAAACGTTCACGGTTATGTATTCGGTGAACACGGAGATTCTTCTTTTGTACCTTGGTCTTTGGCTAATATTGGTTCTATTCCGGTTGATTCATTTGCAAAATCTTACCGCGGGCCAAAACTCCCAGACTTTGACAAGAACGATGTTGAAGACTATATCAGAAAGTCTGGTGGAATTATCATTGCCGCTAAAAAATGCACAAACTACGCAATTGGTGTTACAACAGCAACATTGTGCGAAGCATTGAACTACGACACAGATTCAGTTCTTACAATTTCTTCTATGCTCGACGGCGAATACGGAATTAAAGATGTTTGTCTTTCTATTCCAACAGTTATCGGTGGAAACGGAATTAAGGGAAGAATTGAAGCACCTCTTACAGATTCAGAAATTGAATCTCTCCGCCACAGTGCAGAGTGCTTAAAAGACGTAATCAAACAGGTAAACTTCTAATATAATAAACAAAGATGCAAAAGATATAAAAGATAACAAAAAGCTGGTTTTTAAGTTTTATCTTTAAAATCCTTTTTATCTTTTATATCTTTGTTTTTTTTAATGAGGATTATTATGGAATACAAAATTGAACATGACTCGATGGGCGAAGTAAAAGTTCCTGCAGATAAATACTGGGGAGCTCAGACAGAACGCAGCCACGAGAATTTTGAAATTGGCGTTGGAATTGAAACAATGCCTCGCGAAATTACAAAAGCCTTCGGTTACCTTAAAAAGGCAGCTGCAATGGCAAACAATGCCTTGAAGCCAGAAAAAATGACTGATGAAAAACT
>CAMOWQ010000148.1 GCA_946628495.1 uncultured Treponema sp.
TTACCCTGCCTCTTTACATGGTTGCCGAAGAATGGCAGGAAAAGGAAAGAAACATTCAGTCCAAATTAAAAACTGGAATTGCGCGTATAAAATCAACCTTCAAGGGCGACGAGCAATACATGATAATGAATGCCTATTACAGGGAAAATCATTACCACCCTATTATGGCGCTGCGTTCATCTTTCAGTCTTTTAATCCAGATTCCATTTTTTATGGCAGCCTATAATTTCCTGTCTCATCTGGAACCACTAAAAGAATACTCCTTTCTGTTTATAAAAAGCTTCGGGCATCCGGATGCAACTTTTCAGCTGGCAGGATTTGCAATCAACGTTCTTCCAATTGCAATGACAATAATCAATTGCGTTGCAGGTGCGATCTACTCAAAGGGACATCCACTATCCGAAAAAATCCAGATTTATGTCTGTGCCCTTGTATTCCTTGTTTTGCTTTATGATTCTCCGGCAGGCCTTGTCGTTTACTGGACGATGAACAATATTCTTTCCCTTGTAAAGAATATCTTCTATAAATTAAAGAATCCACGCCGCGCTCTTTACGTCATTGCCTGTATTTTTGCAGGGGTATGCCTTATCAGCGCTATTTTTATTTTAAAAGACACAAAAAAGATTTTCCGGCTTGCACTCGTTCTTTTTGCAATTCTTATTCCTATTGTTCCTCCTTTACTCAAAAAACTGAATCATATTCTTGCAGAACGCGAAAAAGCTGGAAAATTTATTTTTAAAAATATCACGGATAAAACACGAGTTTTGCTTTTTATTATTCCAGCTATTTCAACTGCCCTTCTTGCAGGTCTTGTAATTCCAACAATCATTATGGAAAGCGAACCTGAGCAATACTGTTTTGTAGACACTTATAAATCTCCATTGGTTTTTATTTTTACAGCCTTCTGTCAGGCACTGGGTCTTTTTGTCTTCTGGCCGGCCTGTTTTTATGCCCTCTTTTCAAGAAAAGTAAAAACTGCATTTGCAATTATTTTTCCATGCATTGCAATACTCGGTATCATCAACTGTTTTGCCTTTTCCGGGGAATACGGACCGTTAAGCCCGGAATTGATTTTCATGCAACCGCAAAGCCTTGCAGTTCCTTTCAAGCAGGTTCTCTTTAACTGCGTCATTATGATTATCTCAACAGCGCTTATTTTTATTTTACTTTTCAAGCATACAAAAATCATTCAGTCTTTCTGTTCAATTCTTTTACTTTCACTTGCAGCCGTTTCTGTAAAGAATATATTTTCAATTCAGAGCGCATATTCAAAAATGGATGCTCCAGTTGTAAAGGAAACAATCGAACCTGTTTTCCATCTTTCTAAAACAGGGAAAAACATAATTGTTCTTATGCAGGACAGGTGTTTCCTTCCTTTTGTTCCAGTCTTTTTTGAAGAAAATCCTGAGTATTTAAAAGAATTCGACGGATTTACCTTCTACGACAACACAATGTCACATGCACGCTTTACCATGCTTGGAACTCCAGGAATTTTTGGCGGTTATGACTATACTCCATGGGAAGTAAATCAGCGCACAGACAAAACCTTGCAGCAAAAACACAAAGAAGCCATTCTTTCCATGCCGATTGTCTTTAATCAAAACGGATGGAATACAACAGTGGCAGACATGCCATACGAAAATTATCTGGAACAGCCTGTTGAAAAAATGTATGAGGGCTATCCTTTTGTAAACCGCGTTATAACACACGGAACCTACTCCGATTTGTGGTACAAGCAGCACGGCATGACAAAGGCACCGTTCCTTAGCACTCAGATAAAGCGAAATTTCGTATGGTTCAGTATATTCAAAATGGTGCCACCGGTTTTACGTCAGGTTGTCTATCATAATGAATACTGGCTTTCATGGAACGAATTTGATAACACGACAAAATTCATAGACAATTACTCAGAAATTGATTATCTTCCTGAGCTTACGGATTTTACATCTGACAAAAACTCCTTCCTGCTTCTGGATAACGAAGCTACGCATGAGCCAATGTTCCTTCAGGCACCTGATTACGTTCCTGTTCAGGACATTACAAATTATGGAAGCGGAAAATACGCAGATTACGACCAGTACCACACAATTGCAGGAGTCTTTAAACGGTTGCCAGACTTCTTTGATTATTTAAAAGAAAATGATGTTTACGACAACACAAAGATCATCATAGTTTCTGATCACGGCAAGGGATTTTACACAGGCGTTTTTGAAGACACTCCGGATGTTATGATTTGCAAAGACAATTACACTGCAACCTTAATGGTAAAGGATTTTAATTCCCGTGGTTCACTCAAAACAGATCATACTTTCATGACAAACGCTGACACTCCATATCTTGCAACAAAAGATGTAATTGACGGAGCAAAAAATCCGTTCACAAACAGTCCTTTTGAGGTAACTGACAAAAACAGTTATATGAAGATTGCAACAGCACCGGCAGAAAGTACCCGAATCAGACATCATACTCAATTCACAGTTGCTGATGACGAATGGTATACCGTAAAAGACAATATCTATGAAAAGAAGAACTGGGGAAGCTTAAATATAGAGGAAAGCAAATAAGAGGAAATTGGCATAAAATATAATTCCACTTTTTTTTGCAATCAGTTATACTAAAAAATATGTTGCATGCTTTATATCTAATCATAATCTATCCGCTTTATCAGATTGTTGAGTTTTCATACGAACTTTTTCACAGTGTCTTTAACAATACAGGAATATCCGTCATCGGTGTAAGCGTTGCAATTACACTTCTCTGTCTTCCATTGTATGCAGTTGCAGAACAATGGCAGCAGATTGAGCGTTCAATTCAGGCAAAACTGAAGCCGGGAATCGAGCGAATAAAAACGACCTTCAAGGGCGACGAGCAGTACATGATGCTCACCACATTCTACAGGGAAAACCACTACCATCCTATGATGGCACTCCGCTCATCATTTGGTCTTCTGATTCAGATTCCTTTTTTTATCGCGGCATATAATTTTCTTTCAAATAATCAGGCATTAATCGGCAAGTCCTTCCTTTTCATAAAAGACATGGGAAATCCTGACGCAATGTTTTCTGTCGGAAATTTTTCAGTCAACGTTCTTCCAGTCGCAATGACACTTATAAACATAATTGCAGGCGCAATCTACACAAAAGGTTTTGCAATTAAGGAAAAGATTCAGATTTACGGAATGGCACTTATCTTCCTCGTAATTCTTTACAATTCACCGAGCGGTCTTGTCCTCTACTGGACTATGAACAATGTTTTTTCACTCATCAAAAATGTTTTTTACAAACTCAAGAATCCGCTTAAAACATTTTACATTTGCTGCTGCACTGCCCTTACTCTGTGCATAATTTATCTTCTTATAAAAAAATTCGACAGAATCACGATTTTTATTCTCATTGATGTTCTTCTTATCGCTCTCCCATTTGTCATAAAGTATTCGCGAAATTTCTTTGCGAATCTGTTCAAGCCTTATGTCGAAAATCAAAAACAGGCTCTGTCTCTTTTCATTTCATGCTCACTTTCACTCTCACTTCTCTGCGGAATAGTAATTCCATCATTTCTTATGACTTCATCTACTGCAGAATTCTGCTACATTGATTCATATACAAGTCCGTTTTATTTTCTTTTCAACAGCTTCATGCAGGCTCTCGGATTTTTTGTCTTCTGGCCTGTCTGTCTTTATTTTCTTTTTGGAAAGAAAACTAAAGCTGTTTTTGCAGTAACAGCATTTTCAGTGCTGATTCTCGGCCTCATCAACAATTTCGGCTTTCAGGGAAACTACGGCACAGTCCTACCCGAAATTGAATTCATCGAACACAAAACCTTTTTCCCTTCAAAAAAAGAATTCATTATCAATGTAACTGTACTTACTGCGGCAATTTTTGGGATTTTCTTTCTTCTTAAAAAGAATCTTCACAAAATCACTTCAATTATTTCTTCAATAACTTTGATTGGAGTTGCAGCTATTGCACTTGTTAACACAGTCCAGATTCAGCATTTTTTTGTAAACTATGAAAAACCAAGTGCCCAGCTTTCAGAAACAGACAAATGCATAAACCTCTCAAAAACAAAAAAGAACGTCCTGGTAATCATGATGGACAGGTCTACCGGCTATATTATCAAACCTGTATTTGATGCAAAACCAGAACTTTACAAGCAGTTTTCGGGATTTACGCTCTATCCGAATACAGTTTCTTTCGGAAGCTGGACTATTCAGGGGGCAGACTGTCTTTACGGCGGCTATGAATACACTCCATGGGAAATGAATCACCGCCGTTCCCTTCCAATGGTCGAAAAGCACAACGAAGCAATTTCACTTCAGGCAAAAATATTTTCTGAAAAGGGATATAAGGTTACGGTTCTCGATCCACCATACCCTAATTATGATGCTCCACCGATTTTCAAAGCCTACGAAAATTTGTCCAACACAAAGGTTTATGAAAAAATCGGTAAATATAGCCGGCTCTGGTACGAAGAAAACGGAATAACTCCAGCCCCGATTCAAAGTAACAAGATTAAGAGAAATCATATCTGGTTCAGTATTTTTAAAATATCACCTCTGATTTTGCGTCCAGTACTTCATTTCCATGATTTCTGGAAACCAAAAACAGGTGCCGAAGAACAGAGCATTTCCTCTTTCATTAACAATTACTCGCTTCTTGACTATCTTCCAAAACTCACAAACGTCAACAATGATGAAAACTGTTTTGTCATTATGGATAATGAAATTCCTCACACTCAGGTTTTCACTCAGTATCCTGACTACACACCTGCATTAAACGTCACGGACAAAGGCAAAGGTTTTTGGAATTCCAAAAAGGAATTTCATGTGAATATGGCAGGCTACAGGCTCCTTGGAAAATACATGGATTATCTGCGTGAAAACGGAGTTTATGACAACACAAGAATTATCATCGTTGCAGATCACGGTGCGAATACACGCTGTGAAGATATTTTCGAGGACTCTATCGGACCGAGAATGTTTGAATATTTCAATCCAGTCTTAATGGTCAAAGATTTTGGAGAAAACAAGGATTTTTCTTTCGATTACCAGTTTATGACACATGCTGATGTACCTGCAATGGCTTTTGAAGACGTAATTGAAAATCCTGTGAATCCATACACCGGCAAACAAATCAAAAAACTTACTGCCGGAGAAAAAAATGCCCGTTGCGTAATTTCATTCAGCGGAGCAAATGCAGTAAACACAACGGTAAACAACGGATTCAGAATCAAAGATTCGGACTGGTATACGGTTCACGACAGCATATTCAAAGCTCAAAACTGGAAGCACGAAATGCCGGAGTATAAGTCAAACTGATTTATGAGGGAATCTCTAAAAAAATGCTGAAAGCGAGTTTTTAGAGGTGCCGTTATTTTGCATTATAGGGGAACTCTGT
>CAMOWQ010000149.1 GCA_946628495.1 uncultured Treponema sp.
GCTTGAATTTATTGATATGGAACATACTCCAAAAAACATTCTTATACGTGCGGTAAGGCATAAAAACGCCGGAACAAAGCAAAACCAGGCTTATTTTCCAGAAATCGCACGGACACTTGGTGTACGCCCGGAAATTTTACAATAAAAATGTAATAAAATACTCCAAAAAATGGCTTTCGGTCGAGTCATGTTTTTCAAAACCTAGGGAGCGACGGCATAGCCGGCAAAACGCTCCTGAGAAGCGTTTTGAACGAGTCTCCGAGCAGCTGTGCTGCGAAGGCCAGCTAGAGTGCTACACGTTATTGAGCCTTGTAATAACAACTTTGATTTTTTTCTGAATTCAATTTATACTCAAAGAATATCTGGAGGATTTTATGAAGAAAAACGCTGGTAAATTATTTACATCCATTGCAATTTCTGTACTTTTTATTTCCAATATTCATGCTTCAGGCTACAACAATAAGAATATAAAATTCAGCGTGGATGGAAGTGCATTAATTTCCGCAATAGACAAAGACGGAACAGCAGTAAGATTCAACCAGCGTTATGAAGAACTTACAAACATCATAAAAGTTGTAGGTAAAAACGTAAAAAAGAAAAATCCAGTAAACGTAGATTTATCAGACTTTGGCAACAAAGAAGTAATGCTTTCGCTTTCGTGCAAAATGATGATTGATGATCCAGACAATTTTACAAACCAGATATGCTGGATGATTGATGAGCCCGCTGAAAATTTTCCGGTAATTGCACAGGAAACACTTCGCAGCGGCGAATGGGTAGACATCAAAGGCGAAACAATTGTTTCTCTTTCTGCAAAACGAAACCTTTATATTTCTGCATACGGCCTTGATGTTCCAGAATTAACAATTTATATCAAAGACTTTAAATTAAAAATTCAGGGTGATGATTTACGCGATGCACCACCTGCAAGAGATACCTGGCTTCAGGCACCAAGTCTTAAAGAAGTTTATGCCGACTTTTTTGATTATTTCGGACTTGCTTGTGAATTCAAACAGGAATTTAATAATTCAGAAATTCTTGAAGGCTTAACATATCAGGCAAACTGCACAACCTTAGGCAACGAATTAAAACCAGACTTCCTTTTTAACTGGGCACGACCTCGAACCTACATTGAATTTAAAGCTTCAAACGGTAAAAACTACAAAATGCCAGAAAATATGCCTTCTTTCAAAAATCTGGATATCATACTTTCGATAGCACAGTCTCAAAACATAAAAATCCGCGGACATGTTCTTGTATGGCATTCTCAGACGCCGCTTTGGTTCTTCAAAAAAGATTTTACAAATTCACAAGAATCGCCTTATGCCGACAAAGATGAAATGAATGCCAGACTTGAATGGTACATCAAAACTGTTCTTGAACACGTGCAGGATTGGGAAAATGTTTATAACGAAGGACAGCGAATAATAATTGCATGGGATGTTGTAAACGAAGCCGTAGCAGACAATGCAGGAAACGTAAAATGGCTTCGCGAAGACAGCGACTGGTACCGCATTTACGGCAACGAGGAATATATAATAAATGCATTCCGATATGCCAACAAATACGCGCCAAAAGATGTAAAACTTGTATATAACGATTATAACTGCTATCTGCCAGGAAAAAACAAGGCAATCTGCAATCTTATAGATAAAATTAAAAAAACACGGGATGCACGAATCAATGCCGTTGGAATGCAGGCACATGTAAGAATGGATTACCCGGCAATAAGAGGCAGCGGAAGTTTTGAAGAAGCAGTTCAGAATTTTCTTCGCAAAGGCGTTGATGTTCAGATTACAGAACTTGATATAGCAAACGGAAATAAAAAATACAGTCCTATTAGATTAAAGAGCATTTACAAACAGTATTTTGCAATGTTTATCGAAAACCGTAAGGAAGATAAAAGGCCTGGAATTTCAGGAGTTACCATCTGGGGTTTACAGGATGAAGGAACCTGGCTTAATTCTCAACCGCAGTATACAGGACACATGCAGTTCCCGTTAATTTTCGAAACAGACAAACATTTGTGTAAGCCGGCATTCTGGGGAATTGTAGAAGCAGCTCAGGAATATCGCGAAGAAAACTGGGTATCCGAAGCAGATAATACAGAACAAAATACAGAAGAACAGACAGAAAATACAGAAATCACTACAACAGAAGCAACCGATAATCAGAATACAGCAGCTGATACTCAAAACACACCAGCTGCCAAAGAAAACGCGGAAACTGTAGAAAACTAATTATTATTTTGTCCACCATGAGCGGCTGCCTGTTGTGCAGCCTGTTCTGCCCACATTCTAGCCCTCTGAGTTGCAAGATTTTCAGATTTTTGTGCCTCCACCGCAGCTGCCTGTACCTCCTGACTACCTGCGCTTTCTTCCGATTGCGTCTGCACAGCTTCTTTCTTTTCTTCTTTTACAGTTTTATCAGATTCTGTTTTTTCAGACACCGCAGCAGTTTCTTTTGTTTCAGTCTTTTCTACCGCAGGTTTTTCAGTTGCTTTTGGAGTTTCTGAAGTTTTAGGCTTTTTAGCAGCTTCTGTTTCTTTCTGTTCAGAAGCAGGTTTAGTCTTAGAAAGAACAAGCCTGATATTTTCATTCTGTGCCTTATGCCTTGATTTTAACAGCAGAGACTTTGTTTCTGATTTATAAACATATCCCGAAGAATTATAAGTTTCAAATCTTGGGTCAGTTCTAAATGCCATACCGTAAATATAAATACTGTTGAATGCAGGAATATTTTTTGTTATGAGATAATGTGTAAGGTTTATAGGGAAATCAATTGTAAGAGTCAAAGAACCTTCATCATCAATCTTAGACGTTATATGACGAGAACAAGTCCATGCCCACATCATATTTCCATCCAAACCAGTTCCAATTTTTGCAAAATGAGGATAATACCAGTTATCAAATGCAAGCATAGGATAAATATTCGTAAGAGTTCTTAAATCGAATGAAGAACTTTCTGCAATATATGAATTTATAAGAACACGTCCCGCACGAACATAAACCTGATTATTTTCGGTCAAACCATATTGAAGCAATGCAGTACCAATTTCTACACCCTGAACAACAGAAATAAACGTATCATTTTCTGAAATTGTAAGTTTATCATCATTATAAGTACAGAAAAGAGCAATCCGTTCAAGACAAGAAGGAATTACCGGTTTAAGGATTTCTGCATACGTCGCATTCAACTTAACTAAATCATTATAAACACGAATAAAGCCTGTTACGGTTGCAAGGTCACATTTTTCAAGATCAGCATTAACGGCAAGATTAAGAAGTTTAAGAACTTCCGCAGATTTTGGATGAATGCAAAGATAGAATGCAATGTTACGTGCCGAGAAAATATCCAGAGAAGAATTTGCCGCACCTTTCGAAATTGAAGCAGCCATTTCCGCACATGCCTTATCAAGCGTAGAATCCATACGGGTAAGGCTGTTAAAATACGGTGCAGAAAGATATGTACGTTTTTCGCTGCGTTTATACGTCTGAGGAATATCTTCAATTGCTTTCTGATAGTTACCCTGTTCTGCACTGGCAGCAACGTAAGCTACAACAGACTGTTCTGTATAATTTGCTTCCTGTGTCTGCTTGAATGTCGAAATTAAATAATCGCGGAAAGTATTAATTGTAGAAATATAAACACTTTCTTCTGCATTAAGCGATGTAACAACATTTTCGAACATGAATTTTTCAACTTCGCTGTGAACAGAATAAGAAGCATGTGCATTTCCAGAACCAAGTGCAAGCTGAATTAAACCGTTATCCAGAGAATCGGCCTGAATTTTCCATTCACCTTTTTTATTTTCAAAAACAACAGACTTTTTATCTTCCTGAAGAATCTTCATATCATAAGAAGTGCTGTATGGAATTGCAAAAGAAACAACATTAGAAGGAGCAGAAACATTCATAGAAAGTTTTGCAGTCTGTGATAAATCAGAAAGTTCAAACGTTATAGTTATCGGGTCTTTTTCATGATTTTCGGAAATATAATTAAACGTGCAGGCAAGCTCACCATCTTTTTTCCAGGAAATAAGCTTAAGATTTTCCATTTCCTTATTGCCTTTAAATAAAGCCCTTGCACTTGCAGCATCATCTGCATAAAAAGTAAGTCCGTTATAGGCAACTTGCAACTTGTTTCGTAAAACTGATATATTATCTTCGTTCTTTGTTTCTGCAAGAGTTAATTGAAGATTTCCAATTTTTTCTATAAGATTCGAATCTGTTCTAAATTGTAGGACAAAAATGCCGATTATTAACAGTATCTCTGTTAGAAAGAGAATTAAGCCTTTTCGTATTACACGCACGTTCATTGTTCTATTAGTTTAGCCAATGATGGGTGGAATTTCAACCGTGTATAAGGAATTAAAAATGAAGAAACTTGTATGTTTTTTAAAAACTTTCACAGGAGCAGTTATTTCAGCAGGTTTTATTGCTCTGATTTTTGCAGGCTGCGTTTCAAAACCAGCGGAAACAGAAAACATTACAGAAAATACTGAAAAGTCAACAAAACAACAAACGAAACAAAAAAAAGAACCCGAAATTAAGGACACACCAGAAGTTGCGTTTGCAAAATCTTTACAGAAAGAATTGAATAACAACGATATACAGGGAGCAATAAATCTTTTTACAACAATGCCGGAAGAACTTAAAGATGATTCCGAACTTCAAATGCTGCTCGCTTCCCTTTATATTTCTGCAGGCGAACTGGAAAATTCAAAGCGTGTTGCAGAACAGATTCTTCAAACTCAGCCAGAAAATCTTGAAGCACTTGAACTTACATCTATAATTGCACGTGCATCCGGCGATACAAAATCATACCACGAAATTTCCTCTAAAATTCTTGAAGTAGACCCTACAAATCCTTCGGTAAACATTCAGCAGGCAGAAGATTTTGTACTCGGCAAAAAATACAAACAGGCACGCAAATCTTACCAGCAGGCTCTCAAAGCTGAACCACAAAATCAGGATGCACTCTTCGGTTATGGGCAGATGTCTTTTTATCTTGATGATTTAAAAGAATCGCGCAAAACTTTCGAAAAAATTCTTACTATAAATCCTGAAAACGCAGCAGCCTATGCATATCTTGGCAAACTGGAAGCAGAAAATCAAAACTACGGAAAAGCATTTGAATATATTCAGAAGGCAGTAAAACTTGAACCGAATAATTATGATTATCTTATGGATTTGGGTTCTTATCAGCGTTTTCTTGGCAGATATGATGATGCAGCAGAAAGCTGGAAAAAAGCCGTTTCAATTGATCCAAATTATTTTCTTGCATACGCTTATCTTGCAGGAAGTTACGATGAACAGGATAAAACAGAAGAAGCACTTGAAAACTATCACATGGTTATAAAAAC
>CAMOWQ010000150.1 GCA_946628495.1 uncultured Treponema sp.
GCTGTCTCTTGTTTTCGTTAATTGAATGTGCTAAAATACATAATATAAATCCAGAGGATTATCTTCGTTGTATTTTTGAGCAGGCAGTTGATACTGATAACTGGACCGAAGATGACTGGAAACAACTGTTACCTTGGAACATAAAAATCACGTCTTTTGAAGCCCAAGGTGTCTGGATGGTGCCCCAGGGGGCCCAAAATTGACGGACACGAATTTTTTCATTACCCGTTACTTGCAATAAGGCGTATTCTGTCTACCTATTATGCATTTTATTCCACTGTACATCCCCTTCCGGTAATTTTTTACAATTCAGGCGCTTTATCCCAATTTTGCAAGTTTTTCACGTATGAATTCAGATTTTTCTTTTAATCCTATCTTTCCGACCTTTATGAATATGACATTCTGCATTTGAGAATTCAGACGTATGACACCAGGATTTTCTTTTATTAATGACAGAAGCTTATCAATGGAAATATCAGCAACATCTTCAAACTCGATACGAACTTCTCCCTGACATTCTTTTATATTGCTGATATTAAGTTTTCTTGCAAGAATTTTTATTTCGGACAATGCCAGCAGACTTGAAACTTCATCAGGTATAGGACCAAAACGGTCGTTCAGTTCTGCAATAACACTTTCAAGTTCCGAATCTGTAATTACACCTGCAATCTTTTTATAAACTTCCATCTTTATCTGAGGATTAATAATATATGAATCAGGAATAAACCCTGTATATTCAAGTTCCATAAGAACTTCTTTCTGTTCCCTGTAATTCTTCTGCTGCGTAAGACGTGTTACGGCTTCGTTTAAAAGCCTTACATATAAATCAAAACCGACTGAATATACATCACCTGACTGGTCTCGGCCAAGAAGATTTCCGGCTCCCCTAATTTCCATATCTTTCATTGCAATTTTAAAACCGCTTCCAAGTTCCGTAAAATCGCTGATTACCTGAAGACGTTTCATTGCAATTTCTGACAATGCCTTTTTTTCAGGATAAAGAAGATAAGCATAAGCCTGTCTGTCACTTCTTCCTACACGACCTCTTAGCTGATAAAGCTGAGAAACTCCGTACATATCTGCACGGTCAATAATAATTGTATTAACATTAGGAATATCAATACCGTTTTCAATAATTGTAGTTGCTATCAGAACCTGGAAACCGCCCATCTTAAAGCGCTCAAATATATCATCAAGCTGAGAACTTGTCATTTTACCGTGCGCAGTATCAACAAGGACTTCCGGAACAAGATTTTCAATTTTATGCCTTACTTCCATAAGGTTTTCAACCCTGTTGTGAAGATAGAAAACCTGTCCACCACGTTCAATTTCACGTCTTATTGCCTGAGCAACTCTTTCATCTTTATATTCATCGATGATTGTTTCTATCGGCTGCCTGTTTTGAGGAGGCGTTGTAAGAAGACTCATATCACGGATTTTGAGCAGACTCATGTGCAAGGTTCTTGGAATTGGCGTTGCAGACATTGTAAGACAATCAATATTTGTCTTCATCTGTTTGAGTTTTTCCTTGTCTTTTACACCAAAACGCTGCTCTTCGTCGATAATCATCAAACCAAGATTTTTAAATGAAACATCTTTCTGAATAATTCTGTGGGTTCCGACAAGTATATCAACGCCACCTGCCTTTAATTTTTCAAGAATTTTTTTCTGTTCGGCAGGAGGAACAAATCTTGACATACGCTCAATTTTTACCGGAAAATTCTTAAATCTTTCCTTACAGTTATCATAATGCTGTTCGGCAAGAATTGTTGTTGGAGCAAGAAAAGCAACCTGTTTACCGCCCATAACAGCTTTAAAAGCAGCACGCATGGCAATTTCTGTTTTACCATACCCTACATCACCACACACAAGTCTGTCCATAGGAACAGGTTTTTCCATATCAGCCTTTACTTCATCGCTTACAACAATCTGGTCAGGAGTATCTTCATAAGGAAAAGCCGCTTCGAACGCAGTCTGCCATTCAGTTTCTTTTGGGAATGCATAACCAACAGATGCCTGTCGTCGTGAATATAAATCAATAAGTTTTTCTGCAAGATCTTCAACAGCTTTTTTTACCTTATTTTTTCGATTTTCCCAGGATTTTCCGCCAAGAGTATCAAGTCTAGGACTTTCGCCTTCATTACCTATATATCTTTGAACAAGATTAACCTGCTCTATTGGCACAAAAACCGTATCGCCGTCTGCATATTCAAGTTTTATATAATCCCTTTCGTCATTCGCAGTCTTTACCCTTTCTATTCCGTGAAATTTACCGATTCCCCAGTTTACATGAACAACATAATCGCCAGGTGTAAGTTCTACAAAGGTATCAATTGCCTGACTTTTTGCCTTTGTTGTTGGTTTTGCAGCATATTTTCGTCGTCCAAAAATTTCCCCTTCCTGAACAACCATAAGTTTTAAATCTGGAATATTAAAACCGTTGGAAACTGCCGCAGGAATCAATTCAAGAGGATGTATATTTTCGTCAGTAACATCTATAAAATCTCGGAAAAGCTCCCTAAGCCTTAAAGACTGATTTTCATTATCTGCAAATACAAAAATTTTCCATCCGTCAGACTGAAGCGACTTTAATTCATCCTTCATGTAATTAAGATTGCCGAAAAAACTTCTTGAAGGATTTACTTCCACCTTAAATGCAGATAAATTTTCTGAAACTGTTATATTTTCTGTCAAAATTGTCTTAATTTGTATACAGTTTAATAATTTATTTTTTATATCATTAAAACTAAGGTAAGTTTTTTCAGGAGGAAAAACCGGATATTCATTTCTTGCCTTTCTATAAGATTCGTTTATTTCCCGCTGTATATATGGAAGAATGTTTTCCGATCGGTCATAATCATAAAAAAGCACTTTTGACGTAGAATTTATGTAATCGGCAAAACTATAAATTTTATCCCACAGAAAGCCGTAATAGAATTCTTCACCTTCAGATTCCTTAAAATCCATAAGTTCGGAAAGAAGTTTATCCTTAAAGGAAAGGGCCTCGTCAGAAAACTTTAAGTGCACATTTTTAATTTTCAGTTTTTTCTGATTTTTATCATCCCTGTCAGATCCATTTTGCACTTCGATTTCAGATTCTGAATTTTCATCATCTGATTCTTCTTTATAAACTGTTGAATTTTCATCAATAGCACTGTCCTGATATTCTGTAAAAATTGAATCAAGTTTTTCTATAAGCCCGTCATTCCACAAAACTTCCTTCATCGGGCAGATAAAAACACTGTCTTTTGCAGAACCAACAGTTGTCTGAGTATTTACGTCAAATTTTCTGATTGTTTCTATTTCGTCAAAGTCAAAAATTATTCGAGTTGCATTTTCATCAACAGGTAAATAAATATCAATTACTTCACCGCGAAGACTGAATTCACCGCGAACAGAAACTTTAGGAACCCTTGTATACCCTATTTCAGTTAATTTCTGAGTTATTTTTGTAGTATCAATCTTATCTCCCTTTGAAAGCCTGAACGAATACTGCCTTAAATATTCAGGAGACGGTAAAGGCTGCATGAACGATCGCTGGGTAACAATAAAAATTCTTCCATGAGCCTTAAATGAATTCTTATATGCAGGTGGCAGTAACATTGCAGAAAGCACGCCCGCCCTTTTTCCAAAAACTGCAGAACCTCTTGCAGCAGGCCTGTACGGTACAACACCCCATTCTGGAAAACTGAAGATTTCAGCACCCTGCTCTTCCTCATCATCGCTGCCACATATAACCGATAAATCGCTGAAAAGTTCGTTTGCCGTATTCTGCGTTGGAACTACAATAACAATATCTTCCGAAATATAATTTGAATTCTGACATTTATTGCTTGAATTATTGTATTGCATTGCATGAAGATTATTCATATGAATGCTGCGGCCTAATTCACGGACAAAAAAACTGAAAAAACTTCCCTGAGATCCCGAAACGGATATATCAGTTGATTGAACGTTTTTTGCAGAAGCAGCATCCTCAGATACAGAAGTTACGGAGGATACGGTTATTTTATTTACAATCTGCTTAAGTTCAGCCCAATTTTCAATTATTTTTTTTACAGAAGTTAATGATTTCATTTAAATTTACCGATTAATATAAAGAAAATGATTATTATTTTAAGGAGATTACGTTGATAAAATTACGTAAACTTACATTCATTATATCAGTCTTTTTGTGTTTTGGACAGATAGGACTTTATTCTCAATCAGCAGACTTTTCGAAAGCCAGCGTTTCAATTAATTATTCGAATAAAACAATTTATTATCCTGGAAATAACGAAGAATCTCCTATAAACGTACACATCACCATTAAAAATGAAGGTGTGGAAACATTAAGATTTAAGCTTGCAGATGACAGAAATTTCAGCGTGGATTTTAAAGTTTTTACAACAAAGGGAAACATGCTCGAAAACACAATGAACCTTATAGAAAAAAGAACATCAAGTCGTGTTGTTTATTTTAGGGAAATTGCACTTGAACAGGGCGAAGAATATTCTTTTATTGAAAATGTAAAAGATTATGTAAAAATTGATGAACCGTCGGTTTATTATCTTTCAATGGATTTTTATCCTGAATTATATAAATCAAAATATGTTTCTATTACATCAAACAGACTTACGCTTGAAATCCGCCCTTCTCCTTCAGCAGCTTCTTCTAAAATTCTTCCTGTAGAACACAGTACAGTTGAAATTCTAATGCCAAAGGATATTTCTCCGGATAAAGTTGTTGAACAGACGATTATTGCCCGTCAGAAATCTTTGTGGGATCAGTACTTCCTTTACATGGATATTGAATCGCTGTTACAGAGAAATCCGTCTATGAAAAAACGATATGCTTCTGTTTCGGCCGATGAGCGCGAACGCATGGTTCAGAATTTCAAGGCAGATTTAATGCAGTCAAGAATCGAAAATGACATTATAGCGGTTCCAGAAAGATTTGAAATTGAAAGAACCTCTTATACACCATCAGAAGGAACTGTTGTTGTAATAGAATGGTTTAAATATCCGAATTTCAGTGAGAAAAAAAGATACACATATAAGATTCGCCAGCATGATGGAATCTGGCAGATTTATGATTATACAGTAGTAAATTTGGGGACAGAATAATGAAAATTTTATTAATTACGGAAGACGAAAGCTTAATTTCCTCATGCAGGAAGCTTGAAAACAAGGAAACATCTCTTATTGTCTACCGCTGGTTCATGAAGGCAATGGATAATCTGGAAGAAATTCAGCCGGATTATATAATCGTTAACTGTGAAGAATATCCAAGACACTGGAAAATTGC
>CAMOWQ010000151.1 GCA_946628495.1 uncultured Treponema sp.
TGACAGGCCAGCGCGATAACCAGCTTCGCTACGCCCGCGTGATGTTTGTATATTAAATTAAACTGCATTTTGTGTCAATAGCATTACACAAAAAAATTGAAAATTTATGCAAAAAAATTAGGATATTTTTTTCTTATATCTTTCTCATCAACATAGTGGCGGTTTAAGTGTTGAAGTAAAAGATTTTTTGCTTTTTCAGAGTCTTTTTGTTGAATGGCAGTTAAAATAGCTTTATGTTCCTGAATTACATTTGCAGGATCAGAGGCATGCATCTTAAGCTCTCGGAATCTGTCATAATGAATATTCATTGTTTTTACCATAAAGTGACACTGCATCTTGTTTGTAATTCTGTACATCATTTCATGGAATGCATTGTCTAATTCCATTACTTTTTCTACATTGTTTTTCTGATTATAAAATTCCTGGAGATTTACATTTTCTTCAAGAGCAACAATATCGTCGGCACTGGCCATATTGCATGCCTGTTCTGTTACGGCTGCTTCGATTGTTGCTCGCATAAAAACTGCTTCATCAACAAGTTTCATGTCAATTAAGCTTACAAGGCTTCCTCTTTGTGGGAGTATATCTATGATTTTTGTTCTTGCAAGTTCCTGCAATGCTTCGTGAACAGGCGTTCTAGATAGCTTAAGTTCGTTTGCTATATCCTGTTCGCTTATAAGGCTTCCTGGCTGGAGCTGAAGGTTGATTATGTTGTTCCTTATGTTACGAAGGGCATAATCTCTGTTTGATTCTTTTTGTTCTTTTTCTGATATTTTCATAATTCAATTGTAAATTATGAATTCATTGAGGTCAACTAGTATGTAAGTTGTGGATAATTACACTTGTATTTATGATGCGTATTTAAAAAAGAGAAGGCTTGTCAATAATCATTTCCGTGTTTTTGATGAAGTTTTGTTACAAATCCTTTGAGCGTCTCTGTTTTGGCGTCATTCCCCTTATTTTTTTGTAAGTGCGTATGAAATGGCTTGCATCTGTAAATCCTATTTCCTGACTTATATAGTCAAGGGTTTTATCTGTATAAAGAAGCAGCGAATCGGCTTTGCATATACGCACGAATTCAATATATTCCTTGCAGGTTCTGCCGTACTGCGCCTTGAACTGTTTTGCAAAATTCGAATAGCACATACCGCATTGTTTCGCAAGAAATTCTATGCTGATGTTTTCTGAAGAATGTTTGTCAATGTATTCAAGAACAGAAAAATCTTTTGATGAAAACTGGTCGAATGTTGTTTTTTCCGAAAACTGAAGTCCGTGTTTCTGCCAGATTCGAATGAGTTCTGTAAGAATAAGGCTTATCATTGCGGCAACCTTTATATCATAACCGAAAGGCTTATTGCGCGTTTCCCAGATTGTATATTCAAAAAACATTCTTACCGGGTTATATTTAAGGTCTTCTGCCGAAACGTGATTCATCGTGTAATTCTTGTCCTTACCGTAGGCACTCTGAAGCAGTTTTGGAAGTTTTGGAGAACCCGGTGTAGTGTTGGAAAGAATCATATCATCAAATTTTATTACATAAAAATACAATGCTTCGTCGTTTTCGCTTTTAAAATCAGCGAATGCATGAATCTGTTTTGGATGGAAAATTGCAAGGTCGCCAGGTTTTAATACGAACTGTTTTCCTTCAACTTCAGCATGTAATTCACCGCTAACAAGATAGACCATTTCGGTAAAATAATGCCAGTGCGGTTTGACATACTTCCAGTTGCCTGGAAAAGCCTGAAAAGGTGCATTCAGACTGTCTGAATATTCAAATAAGTCATTCATGGCGGCTCCTTATTGTATAAAATCTGCTTATTGAGATTCATATAGAGATTTATACAATTTTTCTCATAGATTTTTATAGCACGGAATAAATAAAAGTGCTAGTTTTGTTTTGAAATATAAAAGAACTTTTATTTAATAACTTTTACCGGTCGCCTCCCGTGCGGCCTTACACAGGTTGTAAAGCTAAAAATTGCTTTCGCAATTTTCTTAACGCTTTGCTATTGAACAACGGTCGCCTCCCGTGCGGCCTTACACAGGTTGTAAAGCTAAAAATTGCTTTCGCAATTTTCTTAACGCTTTGCTATTGAACAACAGCCGCCTTCCGTGCGGCTTTACACAGGAGTTTTTATGTATAGATGGATTTGGACTTATATAAGAAAATACCGTTTTTGGATGGCTGCAGGACTTTTTCTGAGTGTTGTCGTTGCAGCCGTAAATATGGTAAATCCGATTATTACGGGAACTATCGTAGACCGTGTCATTCAAGGCGGCGAGCATGAAATGCTTTTTAAACTGCTTGCAATTATGGTTCTTACTACTTTTTGCAAGGCTGTTTTCCGTTATTCTTATCAAGTAATTTTTGAACATTGTTCTCAGAATGTAATCCGTTCAATGCGAGAAGATTTGTATGCTCATATCCAGAAGCTTGATTTTTCCTGGTATGATAAAGCTCCTTCCGGAAATATCATGACGCTTCTTACTTCTGATCTTGATAAGGTAAGACATTTTGTAGCATGGGTTTTGTATCAGATTCTTGAAAATTCACTGATTTATATTTTTTCGATAATTACGCTCGGAATGATTAACTGGAAGCTTATGCTTGCTTTTCTTGGAATTGCGCCTTTTGTACTGTTTCTTGTACAGAAGTTTAAAATTCATATCCGTCCGGCACATATGAAAGTTCGCGATCAGTTTGCTGTCCTTAATACGCGTGTCGGCGAAAATATCGAGGGAAACCGTGTAGTAAAGGCATTTGTCCGTGAGGATTATGAAATCAACCGGTTTGATTCGGAAAATGAAAAATATAAGGATGTTTCTGTTGCCAATGCTGATGTAAGGGTAAAATATACTCCATGGATTGAAGCTTTATGTGGAATTCTTCCTGTAATTTTGATTCTTTTTGGCGGATATCTTGTAATAAAGGGCGAAATGACGATTGGTGAACTTGTAACGTTCAACGGTTTGATGTGGGCTTTTACACAGCCGATTAATATGTTTGGAACTCTCGTTGATAATATGCAGAATTTCGGGGCATCGGCAGAAAGACTTTATGAACTTCACAAAACGGAGCCTAAAATTAAAAATATTGCCGCTGTGACAGATGAAGATAAAACTAAGGGAAGTGAAAATGCCGCTCTGCCGGGAGAAAACATGTTGGAAGATGATGTGCCGGTGGAAACAGAAAAAGACACCTGTTTATCTCAGAAAAAATCAGAAACAATCCGTGGTGAAATTGAATTCCGTGATGTTTGTTTTTCTTATGACAGTAATAAGCAGGTTTTGAAAAATGTTTCTTTTAAGATTGACCCTGGTATGACAGTTGGAATTTTAGGGCCAACAGGAAGTGGAAAATCAACAATTGCAAACCTTATGTGCCGTTATTATGACGTAAGTTCAGGACAGATTCTTCTTGACGGAAAGGATATCCGCGAATACGACCTTTCTGTTCTGCGCAAGAATATAGGTATAACGATGCAGGAAGCTTTTTTATTCAGCGATACGGTTGAAGGAAATATTGCTTTTGGAAATCCTGATGCAGATTTTAAGGCTGTAGAAGAAGCAGCTGAACTTGCAAGAGTTAAGGAATTTATCGGTGATTTGTCGGACGGTTACGATACGATTGTTGGTGAAAGGGGAGTAGGCCTTAGCGGTGGTCAGAAACAGCGTATTGCTCTTGCCCGTCTTTTCCTTGCAAATCCAAAGGTTATGATTCTTGATGATACGACTTCGGCAGTAGACATCGAAACCGAAGAAAAAATCAGGAAATCAATAGGTATAATGAGTGAAGGTCATACGGCATTTATAATAAGCCACAGAGTTTCTTCTTTTGAAAAATGCGACAGAATACTTGTAATTCAGGACGGACGTATCGTAGACAGCGGTACTCACAGTGAACTTTCAGAACGTCCTGGTTATTACCGGGATGTCTGGATGGAACAAAAATAGTTTTAGTATTTGTGATTGTTTCGCATTTTCATAAATTTATGCGGACTTTTTTAATCAGAAAAATATTTGGAGTATCAGAATGAGAAATAAATTTGACGTTGATGAACAGATAGAACAGAAATTAAACCTTAGGATAGTTCCTCGTATGCTTGGCTGGATAAAGCCTTATACAAAAAAAATGGTGCTTTCGTGTGCCATAATGCTTTTTGCCTCCGGTATTTCGCTTGTAAGTCCGTATTTAATCCGTATGGCAATAGACCAGGCAATTCCTGCAAAAGACATCAAAATGCTGTTCGTGCTTTCTGGCATTCTGCTGCTGTCCACTCTTGTTGTAAGGATTCTGCTGGCACAAAAGCTTAAGATTATGACCCGCGTTGCTCAGAAAATTATTGTTGATATAAGAAAAGAGGTTTTTACAAAACTTCAGGCACTTCCTTTTTCGTATTTTGATTCACGTCCGCACGGAAAAATTTTAATTCGTGTTGTAAATTACGTAAATTCGCTTTCTGATTTACTTTCTAACGGTATCATCCAGCTTATAAGCGATTTATTTACGCTGGTAGTCATTATAGGTTTTATGATTGCAATTGACGTAAGGCTTACTCTTGTAAGTATGATGGTTCTGCCTGTTCTTTTTATTCTTTTGATTTCAATCAAGAAAAAACAGCACGAAGCCTGGAAGCAGGAAAGTTACAAGCGTTCGAATCTTACGGCTTATCTTTCGGAAAGCATTAACGGAATTAAGATTACGCAGAGTTTTGCACGGGAAAATATAAACCAGTCAATTTTTAACGGTTTGTGCGATAACTGTAAGAAGGCATGGATACATGCAGTTAATATTAACAATGTTATCTGGCCTGCCGTTGATAATCTTTCTACCTTTGGAGTTGCCCTTGTTTATTGTGCGGGAATTGCATGGCTTGGTGATGGAGAAGGCGGTTATGTTACGGTTGGTACTCTTGTTGCGTTTGCAGGTTATATCTGGCGTTTCTGGTTTCCTATTCAGAATCTTGGAAATTTTTATAATTCAATGGTTACGACAGGCGCTTATGTAGAACGTATTTTTGAGCTTCTTGATGAAAAAGAAGATATTACGGATGCCGCAGATGCTGTTGAACTTCCGCCGATTCGCGGGCATGTTCAGTTTGATCATGTTAATTTTAGTTATGAGCCTGGAAAACCTGTCCTTAAAAATGTTGATTTTACGATTACTCCCGGAAT
>CAMOWQ010000152.1 GCA_946628495.1 uncultured Treponema sp.
CTAGCCTTATAGGCTAAGTGCAAACCACCCGTTTGACGGGTGGTTATGATTTTAAAGCTAAACTTTTTTTTTATTATTCCGACATTAAACGTAAGATGTAAACACTTTATCTGGAGGAATAATATGAATTCTTTTACACGCTCTGTTGATTTATTGCAGCGTGAAATGGATGTAACGAGTCTTCGTTATCAGGTTTCGGCAAACAATCTTGCAAATGCCGAAGTGCCTAATTTTAAGCGTTCTACAGTTAATTTTGAATCAGAACTAAAAAAGGCGCTTGATTCTGAAGAAGCTGCAAAAAGTGCATTTAAGCTTACCGTTACAGATTCACGTCATATTCAGATTACTACACCTATGGATTACAGGGATGTAGAGCCTCGCCGCGTTCTCGATTATACAACAACTGCAAAAACTAACGGTAATAATGTGGATGCCGAGACCGAAGCTAATAATATTCTTCAGATTCAGATGCAATACAGGCTTCTTTCACAGCTTGTCGGTTTTGAATTTGACCAGCTGACAACTGCAATGAAAAAATAAATTAGCTGGCACATACGGCTTACTCAAGGTACTTTAAAGCTTAAGGTCTTGATAAAGTTGTTTGCCAGTTTTGCATAGGAGTGAAAAACTGTTATGGGACTTTTTACCAGTATAAATATTGCTGCTACAGGAATGGCAGCTGAAAGACTTAGAAGTGATGTAATTTCAGATAATATTGCTAATGCAAGTACAACAAGAACTCAGGAAGGCGGTGCATTTAAAAAATCAACTGTAGTCCTTCGTTCTGTATCGGACAGTAATCCTCAGTGGAGAACGCCTTTTACCCCTGCTGATCTTGATAACGGACCTGGACGTGGTGTAAAAGTAATGGAAATTGTAAAAGATCCGTCTCAGGGACGTCTTGTATATAATCCTGAACATCCTGATGCAATAAAATCTGGTCCAAATGCAGGTTATGTTGAATATCCTAACGTTAATATTGTAAATGAAATGGTAGACCTTATTTCGGCTTCCCGTGCCTACGAAGCAAATGCCACTGTTATTGACGGTGCAAAAGATATGTTTACTGCTGCCCTTGATATCGGACGCTAAATGTGTTGTTTTGATAATAAGTCCTTTGATATTCATTGACAAACATTAGTGACGGAAGTAAGATTTTAGGAGGGTGGAATGATGAAAATTGAAGAATTCGGTGCTATACAGTTAAATCGTACGGATGCACGTCATTATGGAAATGGAAAAATCGTGCCTCTTACTAAAAATCTTTTTGGCGATACTCCTGTTTCTGGTGTAAAAGGTGTTTCAGAAAAAACACAGGCAACTCAAATTCAAAGGGCTGAATCTTCAGGGGGACGTTCCTTTAGAGATTATCTTATTGAAGCTGTAAATTCTGTTAATTCTCAGCAGGTGCAGGTTAGTGCCTTACAGGAAAAAATAATAACGAATCCCGAAGATGTTGATATTCATGATGTAACGATTGCCATGCAGAAAGCTCGAATGAGCCTTAATCTTGCACAGACTGTAATCGACAGACTTATTACCGGCTGGAACGAAATTACAACAACACGCTAAATCGCTTAAAATCTTGCAATCTATATTATCTCTGCTTTTATAAATTGATTTTATAACATTTGATTGTCAAATTTACGTACCTATGCTATAATTTATTGAATTTTCTTAATAAATTTCTTTAGATTCGTTCAAAGGGAGGGGACTGATGAACGAATGGCTTAAAAAGGTTCTGGATAAAGGCAAAGACCTTTGGTCCAAATGGAAACCTGTTCAAAAAGTCATACTTATTGGCATAGTCGTAGTAGTTATTGTCGTTATAGTTGCCGCAGCAAAATTGTCTGCAAAACCATCTTCTGTAAGGCTTTTTAATAATGCCGTAACAGATGAAAATGTCAGACTAAAAATTATGGACCGCCTTGATGCGGAAAATGTGTCTGCTTATACCGACGATTCAGGATATATTTATGTTCCTGATGCTTCTACAAAGCGTCGTATGCTTGCAATTCTTAATGACGAAAATCTCATTCCTTCAAATTTGGATATATGGGCTGATTATTTTAACAGAAGCTGGTCTACAACAGATGCCGAGCAGAATGTTAAATTGCAGATAAAGAGACAGCAGGAACTTAAGAAATTCCTTGAATCTTATTCCGATATTTCAATGGCAGATGTTTCAATCACTCTTCCAGAAAGCAAACTTTTTGCTTCTGAGCAGACTCCTGTAAAAGCATCTGTAATTCTTCGTGCGTCTCCGTCTCTGCTTCAGGATAAAAACAGAATTTTAGGTATTCAAAGGGCTATTCTTGGTGCCGTAGATGGACTTACTGCTGAAAATCTTGTAATTACTAATTCTGATGGTCAGCAGGTTAATGATTTTGAAGGCATGGCTGCTTTTGACAGGCTTTCTCTTGTTGAAAAAGGAGAAAAAATAAAGCAGAAAAGAGAAGTCGAAATAAGGGCAAAAATTCTCAATCTTTTTCAGAATACTTATACACCTGACAGATGTCGTGATATGGTTGTTGCTGTTGAAATGGATTTGTCTCATAAAGAAAGTACTTCAACAGAATATTCTCCTATCGTAATCAAGCCGGATAATCCTGATACTCCTTATGATGATTCTGAATACAGGGAAACTTTACCGATTTCGGAGCAGATTGTAACAAAAGTCTGGCAAGGTACGGGATATAATCCTGAAGGACCTGCCGGTGTGGAAGGTCAGACACCTCCTGTATATTCTGATATGTCTAATGTAATTGGAAAATCTGAGGAAAGCGGTGTTACTCATAATAATGTAATCAATACTAAACAGACTTCAGAAGTTACGTCTCCAAAAATCGATAAGATTTCGGTTTCTGTAAATATTGACGGTGAATGGAAAACAGAAAGATATCCTAATGGTGATCCAAAAATTGATGAAGACGGCTCGTTAAAGCGAATTTATAAACCTCTTACGCCTGAAGAAATAGCAGAGGCTGAACGTTCTATTCGTGGTGCAATCGGTTATAACAGAGACCGTGGTGATTTAGTTGTTGTTACAAATATTGCGTATGACCGTACGGAACAGTTTGCTGCAGAAGATGCTGCATACTATGCGGCTATTCAACGCCGAAGAACAATCCTTCTTATCTTGATTTCTGTTGCTGTTGTTCTTGTAAGTTTTATTCTTTTCAGAATTATCAGCAAAGAAATGGAAAGAAGAAGACGCGAAAAAGAAGAAGAAATGCTCAGACGTCAGCAGGCAGAACGAGAACGTGCACTTTGGGATGCAAAAGACGAAGGTATGGAAGTTACAATGTCTGTCGAAGAAACAAGACGTATGGAACTTCAGGAAAATGCTATTTCTATGGCAAAAGAACATCCAGAAGACGTTGCAATGCTTATACGTACCTGGCTTATGGAAGAGTAGTGAAGGGAGGAATTTATGTCTGATGATTTAACAACTTCGGAAGCTCCGAAAGCAGATAATCCTAAACCAGTTGCAAAACCTGGTCAGCTTAAGCCGGCCGGAAGTGGTGGCAGCAAAAAGGGAAACAAAGATTATAAGAGCCTCACTGGCCGCCAGAAGGCAGCAATCTTCCTTATTTCATTGGGACCAGATGTTTCTGCAGAAATCATGAAGCATTTGCGCGAAGATGAAGTAGAAACCCTCACATTTGAAATTGCCCGTCAGGAAAAAGTTAATCCTGAATTTAAAGATGCCGTACTTGAAGAGTTCCAGGAGCTGATGAATGCTCAGAACTTTATTACAACCGGTGGTATCGATTACGCCCGCGAACTTTTGGAAAAATCTCTTGGTTCTCAGAAGGCTATCGATATTATCAACCGCCTTACATCTTCCCTTCAGGTTCGTCCGTTCGACTTTATCCGCCGAACAGACCCTGCACATTTGTTAAACTTTATCCAGCAGGAATATCCTCAGACAATCGCCTTGATTCTGGCTTACCTGGAACCTGGAAAAGCTGCTATTATCCTTCAGAACCTGCCGGAAGAAATGCAGGCCGAAGTTTCAAAGCGTCTTGCAACCATGGACCGTACATCACCAGATGTATTGCGTGAAGTAGAACGCGTATTGGAAAAGAAACTTTCTACTCTGTCTTCAGAAGACTATACAGCTGCCGGTGGTGTTGAAGCTATCGTTGAAATCTTGAACCTTGTTGACCGTTCTTCTGAAAAGTCTATTATCGAATCTCTGGAAGAGGACGATCCAGATTTGGCAGAGGAAATCAAAAAGCGAATGTTCGTATTCGAAGATATCGTTATGCTGGACGACCGTGCTATTCAGAAGGTACTTCGCGACGTCGATCAGCAGGAGCTTGCAAAAGCCCTCAAGTCTGTGGATACAGAAGTACAGGACAAGATTTTCCGCAACATGTCAAAGCGTGCCGCATCTATGCTTAAGGAAGATATGGAATTCATGGGACCTGTTCGCTTGAAGGACGTTGAAGAAGCACAGCAGAAGATTGTATCTATCATCAGACGTCTTGAAGATAATGGTGATATCGTAATTGCTCGTTCTGGTGAAGACGAGCTTGTAAGTTAGTTTATTTGATTGGAGTTTGTTTTGGCAAAGACTGTTTTTAGACCCGGTGAAGCAAAAACCATTGATGATAAGGTAATGTTACCTCTTTTTAAAGATTATTCTCCAGTAGAAGAAGTGGAAGAAGTTCCTGAAGAGGTTTACACTGGCCCAACTGCAGAAGACTTAAAGCGTGAAGCAGATGAGTACAGGGCTAATTTTGAAATTGAAAAACAGGATATGCTTGCAAAGGCTCAGTCTCAGGCTGATGAAATACTAAAAAAAGCTGAAGATGCTGCCTTTGAAGAAGTAAAGCGCCAGACAGACCAGGCCGCAATTATTCGTGCCGATGCAGAACGCGATGCAAATGATATTGTTGCAAAGGCAAAATTGGAAGCAGAACAGATTCTTGCAGAAGCACATAGTCAGTCTTCTTCAGTTGTGCAGGAAGCAAAACAGAAAGGTTATGAGGAAGGACACGCAGAAGGTTACGAAAGTGGAGTTGCCGAAGTTAATCGTCTTGTAGACCGAATGCACAAAATTGTTGAAGCTGTAATGCAGAGACGTGAAGAAATTCTTAAAGACACAGAAAGTCAGATTGTTGAACTTGTAATTTTAATGGCCCGCAAGGTTATTAAGGTACTTTC
>CAMOWQ010000153.1 GCA_946628495.1 uncultured Treponema sp.
ACCTGCGGAATGCGGGCACCAAAAGCCCGTGTCTTACCACTTGACGACGGCTCAAAAACAGATACTAGATACTAATCTAATTATGAGAAAAAAGCAATTACTTTTTAACACAAAAATTAATTAGAAAACAAATCAGTCATCTTCAGAAGCTACTGTTTCTACATGACCTGCATTATATTCAGCAAGAATCTTATCCTGCAATTCTGTTCTGAATTCCGGACTGATTGGATGTGCTACATCCTTATATTCACCATTTGCAGTTTTTCTGCTTGGCATGGCAATAAAAAGACCGCTTTTGCCTTCAATAATTTTCACATTGTGCACGACAAAACAATTATCAAATGTAACTGTAACATAAGCACGTAACTTACCTTCGTCTTCAACCTTTCTGATTCTCAATTCAGTTATCTGCATAACTTTCCTCCGCGTATTTTTTATTGCACAGCTACAACGCACGTACAATTTTGCACCTGTATTTTTGGGCAAGCCGATCATAACAAACTTGAGCCTGCTCCAAAGTATCGAACACTCCAAAAACCGTTGAGCCTGAACCTGACATTTCTGAAAAAGGAACCAGACATTTTTTCAAATCTTCCAAAGCATTATTTACTTCAGAAAGTTTTTTCTTCAGCACAGGAGTAAAATAGTTTACAAAACTCCATTCCTTCAAAGGAGAATTATAAACAGTTTCCAAACCAGAAAAATCAGGACAAGAATGAATCATGCCGTGCAAAATCCGAACTTCCTGACTCTCATCCGCATTTTTTGCAGAAAGACTTTCAAGCATTTCATCAACAAGAGCATACGCTTCTTTTGTTGAACTTGATTCTTCCGGGAAAATCAACAGAAGAATAAGATCTTTTCTAGACTTAATTCTTTTTACTTTATCACCGCGCCCAGAAACCAATGCAGCACCAGTTCCGTCTTCATTGCAGTTCATAAAGAAAAAGACATCACTTCCAGTCTTTTCTGCCAGATAATAAAGGCCTTCAGAAGAAAGCTTTATTCCACACAATTTTTCAAGACCTCTTGCAACAGCAGCAGCATCTGACGAACCTCCGCCAAGACCGCCACCAGCAGGAATTCCTTTTGTAAGTTCAACGCATACAGAAGGAACGCTAACTCCGCTTATTTCGCAAAATGCCTGATAAACAGTATTTATAGTATTTTTTTCAGGAAGCTTCATCGAATTGCACAATATCCTGCAGCAGCCGTTTTCTTTTTCTGCCGAAGAATCTTTATACAACCGTAAAGTATCGCACAAATCGACTGTCTGAAAAATACTTTCAATACAATGGAAGCCTTGCCTTGCGTAATCTCCAGATTCAGACTGATTAAGAATTTTCAATCCAAAATTTACCTTTGCATACGCTTTTTCAAGAATTTCCGTCATATCTATTTAAAATTATACTTGATTTATTTCAGTTGTCAATTTTTTCCGTTAAAACTAGCCGTTAAATAAAACAAAAAATTATATTTAGAAGAAAAAACTACACATTTTATACATTCGCATTGTTATGAGAACGAAGAAAATCAAGGAACTGCTGTTCCGGAACAGGTTTACAGAAATAATATCCCTGGGCAAATGTTATTCCAAGTTTTTCCAGATATTCAAACTGTTCTTTTGTTTCAATCCCTTCAACGACAATCTGCCTGTTCATTTTTAAAAGCATAGAAATCATATTTTCCAGAAGAATCTTTGCATTTTCCCCGTCTTTGGTATTATCCTTGTTAAAACACGGCCACAACAAACTTCTGTCTATCTTAATAATTTCAAATTCACCTTTTGACATTCTGGAAAGATTTGAATAACCAGTACCAAAATCATCCATAGAAAAAGAAAAGCCGTATTTTCGAAGTTCTTCCATATTTTTCAAAAGCATATAGCCTGAAGTAATTGCAATTGATTCCGTAATTTCAAGATTTACGGCTTCAGGAGCAATTTTATAATAAGAAAGCAGGTTCTTCATTAAACCAGGAAGATTAGAATCAACAGACTGAAGCCCCGAAAGATTTACTTCAACATGATGAACGCCTTTTTCTTTTAGATCTGCTCTGGACATAAACTCAAAAACATGATGAAAAATTCTTTCGCTTAAATCCATAATAAAACCATTCTTTTCTGCAAGAGGAATGAATTCTTCAGGAGAAACATAACCGACAGTAACATTATCCTTTAGTCTTACCAATGCTTCGGCGTTAGTAAAAGACTTTGTTGCAAGGTTATATATTGGCTGATAATACATTTCGATTTCATCATTTTTGGATGCATGAGAAACAAGTCGTATTATCGAAAGTCTTCTTATACGCTTCTGTCTTGATTCATCATCAGTACGCCTGATAAATCCCTGATTTTCAGAATACGAAGTTGGATCTTCAAGAAAATCGACAAGTTCAGAAATTTCACCTTCAAACGGAAAATCATCAGGACAACTCAACACATTTGCATGAGTATTAATTTTTTCGCTTGAAGAATGCACTGTCCATGTATCTTTAAAACGACTTTCGAGCATAGAAAAATACATGTCTGCTTTTGCCATTTTCTTTTCGTTCAGCACAAAAACAAGTGAATTTCTATTCAAACGGTAACATTCAGTCTTTATTGCTTTTTGTATGAATTTATACATTACGGTAAGGACATCGGCAATTACATCGTTTTCATAATACTTACCAAGAAGAGGCATCTCTTCAACTTCAATATCAACTATCATGAATTTTCTGGAATTTTCCATATATTCAGAAAGAACAGACTTTAACGCATAGTAATTAAACATTCGTGTTTCGCGGTCTATATATTCGGAAGGATTTTCAAGCGAAAGGAACATCAAAAGAATCATTGCGGCAATACCGACACTTGAAATTAAAATTTTAGGAAGAATTATTTGTATACCGCCAAAACTGACCCACAAAACCATAGTAAGAAGCACATAAATCTGCTGTTTTGTATGATTTCGACGGATTATATTCAAAATAGACTGAAAAATCGTAAGAACAGAATATATTATAAGAATTACATAGACGATATTTACCATAAGACCGTATGAATAAATGCCGTCCTCTTCAATGTAATAATAAATCGGTGCAAAAATAATGCTTACAAGTGCAAGCGCATAAAGGCAAACAAGTGCCGTAAGTTTTAACGGAGAATAACGTTTTTGATTATGATTCAGAACGTCAATATAAAGATAAATACATGAAAGTGCGATATCTAAGAAAAATATAAATCCCTGATGCGTAAATCTTACCAGCCATAGCGGCCATGAATCAAAATAGACAAGCGCAAACACAGTTGCAACGTCAAAGGCAAGATAGCAGGCCGAACTTATCATGAGGATAGTAAATATTCTGTTCGATAGAAGTTTAATTTTCGGCCGAAAAAAGTAAATTGTTTCCAGAATACAAAGTATTGTTGCAGCCGCAATCTGAAACCTCAAATGATTGAACAAAAAAGAATTCATACACGCATATTTTACAACATGTATTTGAGAAACACAAAAAAAATATTGTCTGATTTAAAAAAAATCGGCTGGCGGTAGAGAATGCCTTTATTCAAGGCACTTCTATCTATTTGTTCTATTCGACCTATTCGTCATCAAATTCAGATTCTGTTTCGTCGTCCAGAAATTCATCATCACTGAGAGAACCGTAAGCAGGACCATAACCGTCTTCTTCTTCAACGTCGTCAAAAGGTTCGTCCTGATATTCATCCTCTTTAAAAACATCGTCATAGTATAATTCTGACTCATCATCTAAAAATGAATCGTCGTCATCTGCAAAATCATCGTAGTCATCATCTTCAAGCTCGTCATCTTCATAATCTGAATACTCATCGTCATAAAGAAACTCATCCTGAACTAAAGATTCTCCGAAGAAAGCTGTTGTAGACATATATACTCCGCTTATTATGATTTATTTCTGTAATACCGGACTTACAGTTGGCTGCAAATCCGGGTAATAATTTAATTAATGCACGTGTCAATGTCAACTAAACAGATATAAGGTAAACATTTTTTAATCTTCCCCATATTCTGTAAAGGACAAAAAAAATATTTTCAGAATTATTATTCCTGACCTATATCAATTTCCTGACCTGCATGCCAGAGTTTTTCCAAATCATAGAATGAACGTGCTGAATCTGACATAAGATGAACAACAATTACGCCTAAATCTATAAGATTCCAGTCATCGCCGTCTGGAGTACGTCTGTTTGTAACATGGATTTCAAGCTCGTTATCCTTTATATATTCCTTAATCTGCTTGAACAATCCCTGCTGCTGTGCAGAACTTGTAACCGTTGCAATTACAAAATAATCTGTCCAGCTGTTTAATTTTGAGACATCAAGAACCTTAACGTCACTTCCCTTTCCATCTCTTACAAGACGACCGATTTCAATTGCCTTTTCCATTGTAGTTTTCATATTATCTTTCCTGCCTTACCTTGAAGATTTCTTTACATAGCGGCCGTCGAAATCTCTGCCAAGGATAATCGTAAAATCGACGTTCGCTTCAGAATCTCCATTTTCATTATAACCGTTACGTTTATTTTCTTCACGGCGTATATTCGTACAATGAATGAAATCGCCAATAAGCCTTGCAATTTCATCATTACCGACATAATCAATTATAACTGTATGCTCATAATCATTTGAATCTGCATTTATGGCACTCAGAACATCATAATTTGCATTCTGAAAAAGAATCGAAGTGTTTCTTGCAAGTCCCTGAACCGTCGTTCCATTCTGAATTTCGAGTACATAACCTCGGCTCGGAACCATTCCGTCATTTGAAAGAAGCATGCTTGTCGTCTGTTTTACTGCTTCCTTAATAAATTCACCGTTATTCAAAGGAAAAAGCAGAAGCTGCCCATCTACAGTTCGCACCGAACCTGTTACCGTCTGTCTTGCAATCGATTCTGTATCAATGTCTGCAACCGCAGAATACACTGTACGCAAATCCTTTAGTTCAAGATTTGACTGCATGCATTCTGCAAACTTATTAAAAT
>CAMOWQ010000154.1 GCA_946628495.1 uncultured Treponema sp.
TCAGGAGAAAGCATACCATAAACAGAATTAATCGAATCCAGTTTTTCCTGAATACGCTGTTTTTTTGAATCAGAATAATCATTGTCCAAAACGCTGATAAAAACCCGCTGATTCGGTTTTAAATCTACAGGCTTAAGTGTTCGTACAGCAGTTCCATCAAAATAACCTTCGATTGTCATGATGCACCTCCTATAAAAATAGTTATATTAAGTATAACATTAGTTATGTAATTTATCATCTCCTTTATTTTTTCCAGTAACTTGGCATAAAGAAAATAATCATCGTGTATAATTCAAGACGGCCGGCAAGCATTGCAAAACAGTACCACCATTTTAAAAGTGACGGCAAAAATCCGTAATTGAATGAAGGGCCTAATTTTCCAAAGCCAGGACCAACGTTTCCTACCATAGAAAGAGCGCCTGTAAATGCCGTAAACAAATCAAGATTGGCAAGGCATCCTGCAAAAGTTGTAATTGCAACAACGGCAAAATACACGGTCATAAAAGCGGCAACATTAAAAACAATATCCTTTCTTCCGACACGATTATTCAATCTAATAGAAAAAACTCCGTGCGGATGAAGCATTCTTTTTGTTTCGTTGCTGATTTGTTTTCCAAGAATTACCCAGCGTACAACTTTTACACCACCGCCCGTTGAACCCGAACAGCCACCGACAAAAAACAGCATAAAAAGCCAGAACTGAGCTGTCGAAGGCCATTCAAGAAAATCTGCCGTAGAAAATCCTGTTGTAGACATTAAAGATACAACCTGAAATGCCGAATATCTTAGACTTTTTCCAAAATGATGATAAACAGGAACTACGCACAAAGTAACAATTGTTATAAAAGAAACTACAATCGCAATAAAATATTTAAACTCGGAATTATCTTTTATATCACTGAATTTCCGTGCAATCAGATAATAATACATGCTGAAATTCACTGCCGATAAAAACATAAAAACTGTAATGATTGTATCAATTGCAACAGAATCATAAGAAGCAATGGAAGCATTCCGCGAAGAAAAACCGCCGGTTCCCAATGTAGAAAAGGAATGCATTAAGGCATCGGTAAAATCCATGCCTGCAATTTTGAGCGCAAAGGTTTCTATTAAAGTAAGACCTGCATAAATCAGCCACAAGATTTTTGCAGTAGTAGTGATTTTTGCGGTAACCTTGCCTTTTTCAGGACCCGTTGTTTCTGCCTTAATAAGCTGAAATCCACCAACACCAAGCAAAGGCAAAAGAGCAACTGTTAAAGTTACAATTCCCATACCGCCAAGCCAGTGCGTAAGGCAACGCCACATATTAATTGATCGCGGCAATATTTCCAAATCCGAAAGAATTGTCGAACCTGTTGTAGAAAATCCGCTTACGCTTTCAAAAAATGCATCGGTAAAAGAATCAAAATAACCGCTGAAATATAAAGGCACAGCACCCATAAAACTTGCCGTAACCCACGAAAGCGCAACAATAAGAAAAGTCTGTTTTGTTGCAAGATGAAATTTATTTTTACGGGTAGGGATATTAATAATCAACATAACAACAAAACTGATTAGCATTGGAATCAGAAAAACAGGAAGCATTTGAGTTTCGCCATAACAAAGTGCAACCGTTAAAGGAATTATAAAAGTGAACCCGACTATTCCTAATAATATAGAAAGAATTTTAAGACAAGTAATAAAAAACATTCAGCTGCCTCCCGACACACCCCTAACGTTTCAGTTCTAAAATATCAAATCTAATTAAAAAATCAGCGGCTAAATAATTCAAGAACGGCGGCATTTTTTTCTGATGTACAAATCAATACAACATGGTCGCCCGAATATACTTTTGTATTTCCGTCTACAATCTGATAATCTTCCAAACCAGATTTTCGTGCCAGCAAAAGAAGATACATGCCCGGATTAGAAATTTCCCTTAAGGCTTTTCCAGCTGCCTTCGATTCACTCGTTACTTCACATTCAACAATTTCCAGCTGACCGTCGGTAACCGTATGAATTTCTTTTACAGATTTTCCACGCAAATGACTCATAATAGAATCGACAACCGTATCCCGTAAAGGAACAGGAACATCAATACCAAGTTTCTGCGCAATTTCTCCAAAAGCGGAACTTCCAACTAAACTGATTGACTGCCCTACTCCCAAAGATTCAAGGTATGCTGCAAGAATCATATTCATTTCGTGATTATGAGTTGCACAAATAGCAAGGTCAAAAGAAAGGATATCTTCTTCCTGCAAAAAGCCTTTATCGGTAGGATCTGCACACATAACACGCGCATCGGGGAATTTTTCGGAAGCAACTTTTGCAAGGTCGGGATTGCTGTCAATAATTACAAAATCTTGATTTCGTCGGACACTAAGCCCGGAAATAAGACGTGGAAATTTTCCCTTCATTGGTTTAATAAGTTTTTCGGCAACTATAGTACCAATCCGGCCTGCACCAATAAGTACAACCCTGCGAATTTCCTTCTGTTTAGAACCGCAAAGGGCAAGTACATCAGGAATATCTTTCTTAGAAACAAGAACACCAAGAATATTATCAGCATGAATGATTGTATCGCCAGAAGGAAGTGATGTTGTTCCGTTTTGATTTATATATGCAATAAGGAATTTTACATCAGTTTTAGAACGCAAATCTTTAAGCGCAAGTCCGTCAAAAACACTGCCAGCCGAAACCGTAACCCTTGCAATTTCAAAATCGGAATTATCAAAACTAAGGACATTTCCAACCGCTCCGTTTTCTACAGCCTGAACAATTGCATCTGCTGCTTCAATATCAGGATGAATCATATAATCAATTCCGTAGAGCGGACGTTTTTTACCATTAAAATCGTTTGAATGTTTTTTCTTTGCGGAAGCTGTGTTCACATAGTAGGCATAATTACGAACACGGGCAATTTTAAGAATGTCAGGATAAACCGCATCAACGAGGGAACAGGTAATCATGTTTACTTCATCGGAAGAAGTTACGCACACAAGAGCATCGGCTTTTGCAATGCCTAAATCTTCCAATGTATCAAGATTGTTTCCGTCGGCGCAAATTGCAGTACAATCCAGCATATTCGAAGCATGCCGGATTGTATCTTCATCATTATCAATAAGAACAACTGTATTTTTTTCGTTAATAAGAAGTTTTGCAAGCTGAATGCCTGTAAAACCTGCTCCTACAATTACTATTCTCATAGGAACATATTATAACGCATTTTCTACAGTTTTTGCATCTCTTTATTATTACATCTCTTTTGAAAGCTTTGACTTTCTTTTTCCAGCAACAAAGATTCCTGCAAATACTGCAGTACAGATGATTGTAGCTGCAAGTGCTTCAAAAACAACGTTCATTCCAAGCATTGCAATAAATCCAAAATATCCAACACCGTTCAATGCTTCGCGGATATATGCACCCTTAAAAAGATAAATAAATCCGATTACAAGAAGAGTATGAGCAAGAGTAGAAAGAAAACCTGTAATTCCTGCAGAAACAGCTTTTGGCAAATGAAGAAGACCGTCAAAAAGCTTCCACAAGCCCCATGCAACAACAGCAACAAGCATACGAGGTGCTACAGAAAAAAGCGGATTTACAAAAAGAGGATCGAGCAGTGTAGAAGGATTCATTGCTGCCTGAACCAAACTTAAAATTCCGAATGTTGCACCAACAAACAAACCTTCTGGAAGGCCTGAAAGCATACAAATAAGAATTACAGGTACATGAAGAATTGTGATTGAAACAGTTGGTCCTAAAGTAATAAAACCAAGTTTTGTAATTCCCAAAACAATTACCAAAGCTGCAAATGCACCTGTAAGTGCAAGTTTTCTGTTACGGGTAAGATTTTTATTTTCTGTCTGTGTCATTTTAATTTCCTTAAAATTTTTATAAAAATTGGGCATCTATATATTATATATAGAAGATTTTTGATATTTCTCTTTCCGATTTTTCAATATGCATTTTCAGGATGATTTTTCCTGACTAATGCCCACTGCAATTTTATTTCGTCTAATTCAACTGCAACGCACACCTTACGCCCGAAAGTACAAGTTCCGGAATTATTTCATCAAAAAGCCCGTAATTGCTGAAGATTCTTGCAAAACCGCCTGTTCCGATGATGTAAGGCTTTTCGCCGTGAAATACATTCTTTTGATAAAGATAGCACAATTCTTTAATTGACCCGGCAGTTCCAAAATACAATCCCGCCTGAATTGCTTCTTTTGTTGAATTTCCGCAGATATTTTCAGGACGCGCAATTTCAACAGGAACAAGTTTTGCAGTTCCGTTTGCAAGTGCATCAACCGAAATTTTGAGTCCCGGCATAATTGAACCGCCTAAGAATTCCTTGTCTTTAGTAATGAGTTCAAGCGTAGTTGCCGTTCCCATATCAACAATAACAAGGTTTCTTTCCGGATACAAATCAACCGCACCCATTGCAGCGGCAATCAAATCTGAACCAATTTCTTTTGGATTGGAATACCTGAGTTTTAGACCGGTTTTTATTCCAGCCTGAATGAATAACGGTTCCTGATTAAAATATTTGGCACATGCACTTGTAAGCGAATAATTCACCGACGGAACAACACTGCAGCACCCGATTCTTTTAATCTGTCGCCAGTCATATCCATTTTCTCTTAGGGCAGACCTTAAAAAAACACCGATTTCATCAGAACTGGAATTAATATTCGTCATCATCCTGAACTGAAACAGAATTTTTTCTTTGTCAAAAAGACCGCAAACTGTAGAAGAATTTCCTACATCAATTGTCAAAATCATAATAAATCACTCTGATAAAGCATTTCGTTGAATTTTTACGATAAATTTTTGCAACAATATTAGTGATGATTTAAGTTAGAGTAGTCATAGTACCTGTCCTCCTGGATCAAGTCTTTGTAAAAGAGCTTTTAAAATTTGGAGTCTTCGCCCCGCAAGAATCAATTCCATAAAGGTAACTGTTCTTATGTGCATATTATGAAATTTCTATGATTATGTCAAATAAGCCA
>CAMOWQ010000155.1 GCA_946628495.1 uncultured Treponema sp.
CCAAAATCCAGATTGATTTTCACGGCAGCTGCCATACTATGGATTTAAGTTTTGAAGATATATCTAAGATGTAGAAGGTGTTGTTAAATTTTTGCCACACCTATAGACCATCTGCAAAATCTTTTACTACGCTTAATACTTTACTCATCACCCAAAAACATTATTCTGAACGTCATCCAGTATTTTACAAAGATTTTATAAATTCTAAGCCTTATAACAATTTAAAAAAAATTTTCAACTATTCTTTACCCCTTTTCGGGTGTAAAATACCTGTATGGACAAATTAACAAAAAAATTTTACTCATCTCTTGTAATTTTCAGTTTAATTGGGCAGATTGCCTGGGTCATTGAAAACATGTATTTCAATGTATTTATTTACAAAATGTTCCGTGCCAGTGCAGCGCAAATTTCTGTAATGGTCATGGCCAGTGCCGTAACAGCTGCCGTAACGACTCTGTTAATCGGCGCTCTTTCGGACAAACTTGGACGCAGAAAAATTTTCCTTTGCGCGGGCTACATATTTTGGGGACTTTCCATTCTGACCTTTGGTCTTATTAAAATGGAAACTCTTTCTAAATTTACTGGAAGCATTGTAAGTGCGGCAACTTTAGGCTGCAACCTTGTAATAATAATGGACTGCGTTATGACCTTTTTTGGTTCTTCTGCAAACGATGCCTGTTTTAATGCATGGCTTACAGATATGGGGGACGAATCAAACCGTGGAAGAATCGAAGGCATTAATGCCATGATGCCGCTTCTTGCTGTCCTCATCGTTTTTGGAAGTTTTATGTCCTTCGATTTAAATTCTTCTGAATCCTGGACCTGCATATTTTTTATTATTGGCGGTGTTGTAATTATTGTTGGCGCTCTTGGCTTTTTCCTTGTTGATGATTCAAAATCCCGCGAACTTCTTTCTATCTCAAAAGAAGAAAATTCCCATTACTTTAAGAACATTTTTTACAGTTTCCGTCCTTCGGTTATAAAAGAAAACTACATGCTGTACGTAATTCTGCTTGCCTTTGCAGTTTTTAACATTTCCATCCAGATTTTCATGCCTTACCTCATTCTTTATTATGAGCAAAGCCTTAAACTTTCAAATTATGTCCTTATCATGGCACCTGCAATTCTTAGTGCAGCCCTTATTACTTTGTTTTACGGCCGCATTTATGATAAATTCGGTTTTGAAAAATCTGTCATTCCTGTAATAATAACGCTGCTTGCAGGTTATGCCCTTCTCTACTTCTTTACGGCAATTCCTCTTGTTTTTGTTGGTTCACTTTTGATGCTTACAGGATTTCTTTCGGGCATGGCGGTTTTTGGTGCGATGGTCAGGGATAATACGCCTCAAAATAAAACAGGAATGTTTCAGGGAGTTCGAATTATTGCCCAGGTTTTAATTCCGGGAGTTATAGGTCCTGCAATAGGCGCTGCCGTCTTAAAAAATGCAGAGAAAATTGCAAACGGCGACGGAACTGAATCCTTCATTCCAAACCACAACATCTATCTTGCAGCATTCATAGCAGGTCTTTTTATTTTTCTTGCAGTTTGGGGCGTTTCATGTCTAAAAAAGAAGAATTCAACAGATTAACAATCATCGATGATTCATACAAAAACGGTGTTCCTTTTCCGGAATATCCAAGGCCTCAATTTAAAAGAGATTCATTTTTAAATCTTAACGGAAAATGGGACTGCGGCATTCTAGTTCCTTTTCCGCTTGGCTCTGAAACTTCTCTGTTTGAAGGTAAAACTGCGCCAGAAAGATTTTCATATTATACCAGTTTTTCCATTCCGGAAGGCTTTATAAAAGACCGTGTATTTTTGAATTTTGGGGCAGTTGATCAGATTGCAGAAGTATTCATTGACGGACAGAAAGTCGGTGAACATAAAGGCGGCTATACTCCGTTCAGTTTTGACATTACAGATTTTCTTTCGGCTCAGAATCCTCATAAAATTCAGGTTGATATAACAGACGTTCTTGACGGCAAATATCCATACGGCAAGCAGAAAAAAAACAGGGGTGGAATGTGGTACACGCCTGTTTCGGGCATATGGCAGACAGTCTGGCTTGAAAGCGTTCCTAAAAAACACATAAAGGGAATTAAAATAACGCCTGATTTAAATGGCATTCAGCTTGAAATTGACGGAAACGAAGAAGAATATACTGTTTCTGTAAAAAAAAGAGGAGTAACATATAAAATCTCGGACAGTGGCACAAAAAACATAGACGAAAAACCTTGTTCTGACACAATCCTTAATTTTATAAGCAGGCAGAAATCTTTATACATTAAAATTCCCGAACCTGAATTATGGTCGCCCGAAAATCCTTTTTTATACGATTTAGAGATTGAAGGAGCTGAAGATAAAATACAAAGCTATTTTGCATTAAGAACGACAGGCCTCGGTAAAGATTCAAAGGGAATTCCAAGACTTTTACTAAACGGAAAGCCTTATTTTTTTAACGGTGTACTTGATCAGGGCTACTGGCCGCAGGGAATTTTTCTTCCCAATTCAAAAAAAGGCTGGGAAAACGACATTCTTGCAATGAAAAAGCTCGGATTCAACACCTTGCGAAAGCATATTAAAATTGAACCTGCACTTTTTTACGAAGCCTGCGACCGTCTTGGTATGATTGTGTTTCAGGATTTTGTGAACAATTCAGAATATTCGTTTTTTCATGACACGATTCTTCCTACCGTTTTTGGAAGCAACCGATTCTTTAATTCTGGAAGAAGCATTGTTTTTAACGACAGGCATTTTCACAAACAGCCCGAAAACCGCAGAATCTTTAAGCAAAGCGTTACTGAAACAATTAACTGTCTTTATAATTTTCCGTGCATTTGTTATTACACAATTTTTAATGAAGGATGGGGACAGTTTTGCGCAGACGAAATGTATGATTTTGTAAAAAATCTTGATTCCACAAGAATTATCGATTCTACCTCAGGCTGGTTTAAGCAGAAAAAGTCCGATGTTGAAAGCGAGCATATTTATTTCCGAAAAATAAAACCGAAAAAATCAGCACGACCTATAGTACTTTCTGAATTCGGCGGCTATTCTTTTAAGCTGGAACCGGATCACTATTTTAATAAAACCCAGAATTACGGCTACAAAACTTTTACGTCAAAAGAAGAACTTGAAAAAGGAATAAGTTCTCTTTATGAAGAACAGATTAAGCCGTATGTCCAGAAAGGACTTTGTGCTGCAATTTATACACAGTTAAGCGATGTAGAAGATGAAACAAACGGATTTTTAACTTATGACCGTGTGCCAAAAATCAACATGAATCTTAAAATTCCTGAAATTGAATAATTTTCTGCAAAAGATTCGTAAAATCAACCAGGTTTTCCGCTTTATAAATACTTTAATAAGAATAGGCAAGAGGGAACTTAGAGTGGGACGAAAACACTCTGTTTGTTGATGTCGCGCAAGCGATATGTTAAATAAATTCCTTTACAACAAACAGCGTGTAGTGCAATATTGCACGGTTTCGTACCAATCGAAGTGACCGGAAGCCAATTCTTTAATAGAAACTATTTATAAAGCGGAAACCTTGTAAAATTTTGTTTTTTTCTTTGTGTTACTATTGACAGAAAGGGCGTTCTGACGAACGCCTACGAGTTTTCCTGCGTAAAACTCGCGGAAAACATTTTTTTTTGTTATGTTTCTATTGACAGAAACACCACACCGTAGTATATTCTTTTATAGATTATGTTTCTATTTATAGAAACATAACACAGAGGTAATATGACACGGACAGATTCAATTTATTTTTCGCTTCCATGCGACAGATACACACCGCTAAGTTTAGCAAGAAAAATCGGGGCTTCGGCTATTTTGGAAAGTGCAAGTTTTGCACGCGGACGGGAGCGCTATTCCATTCTCCTTTTGGAACCGGCATTCCATATTGTTCAGGATGAAGAAGGCGTTGCATTTTTAATTGACGGCCGACGCCTGCCTTACAAAGGTAAAAACGAAACCGGCGAAACAATTGCACCAGGAAGCCGCGTTTTACATACACCAGACATTCTGGACGCACTTTTGTACGTTGCTCAGCAGAATGATACAAGCATTGTTCGTCACGAAGACGGACGCGAAACTACAAATACGATTCCTGTTCCAACAAGTGGACTTGGTTATTTAAGCTACGAATTTGCAGCACGATGCGACACAATCAATCTTGCACCGCAGACCGACGAACTTCATATTCCGGAAAGTGAATTTGTTGCAGGCCACATCTATGTTGTATTTGACCACTTTACCGAAAAACTTCACGTTTTTGCCTTAAACTACAACGAGCATCAGATTGATTTGGATAAAGCAGTAAGTGATTTAAAAAAGCGCCTGAACGATATGGATTTTTCTTATCTTTCGGCACCGGAAGAACCTTGCGAAGTAAGAACAATTACAAACCTTGAACAGAGCGAACGTGAATATAAAGAAAAAGTTGAAGCAATCAAAAAAGAAATTATTGCAGGAAATCTTTTGCAGGCAGTTCCAAGCCGCCGCCTCCAGCTTGAATGTGACAATTCGGCACTTGAAATTTACCGAAGATTACGCGCAGTAAATCCAAGTCCATATCTTTTTTACATTGATTTTGGCGACCGTCAGTTGATTGGTTCTTCTCCAGAAAGCCTTGTTCGTGTTCGTGATGGAGTTGCGTCTATCCGTCCGATTGCCGGAACCCGCCGCCGCGGAAAAAACAGCGCAGAAGACGAAGCTCTAAAAGCAGAACTTTTGGGAGACGCAAAGGAACGCGCAGAACATCTTATGCTTGTAGATTTGGCACGCAATGATTTAGGCCGGGTTTGCGCAAACGGAAGCGTAGAAGTTACCCGCTTTATGGAAGTTGAACTGTTCAGCCACGTAATGCACATTGTAAGCGACGTTCAGGGCAAAGTAAAAGAAGGCTTTAAACCGATTCAGGTTTTACGTGCAGCATTCCCGGCAGGAACAGTAAGCGGTGCTCCAAAAATCAGTGCACTT
>CAMOWQ010000156.1 GCA_946628495.1 uncultured Treponema sp.
ATGGAATTCCAGAAAGTCGCGTAACGGTTATGACGCTTATAAAACAAAGTTCATGCATTGTAACGATAATTGGCGGAAGAATTGTATTTAAGGAACAGAATATTGCTTACAGGCTTTTATGTGCGTTCGTTGTAATTGCAGGAATTATAATGGGACTTTTATAAGTTTTTCTGAATAAATTTTTTTTTTGAATAGATGCTGATTATTCTTTTTGATGCAGTTTGTTGCAGTTTAGCGGCAACTGCACTTTTTTATTTCTGATTTGGGCGAAAAGTGCCTTTTCTACAGCCAGACGAATTTAAAAAAGGGTAAATTTTACTCATTTTGATTTTTATATTTTTCTTAGTTGAGTTTTTATGTCCCTTGAATATTTTTTGAAAGGTAAAATTCTTTAATTTCATTGCCGTTAAGTTCCTGTAAACAATGAAAAATCCATTTGTTTTAGCATGAATTGTAGTATTCAAAAACTTGGCACAAAAATTGCTATATATATTAGTGAATCAAAAATCAAATATCAGGAGGTTTGATATGAACGAATTAACACTTTTCAACGACTTATTTGACGATTTCGAGGATGACAGCTATCTGCCGTCTTTGAATTTCAAGAAGGTTTTCCAGACACCAAAGGTTGATGTTAAGGAAGAAAAAGATGCATATACATTGCTGATGGATCTTCCTGGAAAAAGTGAAAAAGATGTGAACATCGAGCTTAACAACAATGTTCTGACTATCTCTTCTGAGACTGAAACAAAAGAAGATGCCAAGGAAGCTAAAAAAGAAGCTAAACTTGAAAAGAAGAATGAGGGCAGATGGCTTATAAAAGAACGCTCTTATTCAAAATTCAGCCGAAGCTTTACGTTGCCTGATGACGTAGACAGCGAAAAACTTTCTGCTGCTGTTAAGAATGGCGTTCTTACTGTAACAATGCCGCGTCATGAACTTGCAGCTCCAAAACGCATTGCAATTACATGTGCTTAATAAAGTCATGCAATAATTCAATATTATAACATCAATCAATTACGGGCATCTGTCTTGAATATCCTTGCGGGGAATCTAAGACAGATGCCTTTTTTTCTTCACACGATTTCCTCAAGAAAGCATAAAAAATCATTTATAAAATAATTAGTTTTTTTCTGTATCATGGTGTATAATAATTTATTGAGGAACTATTATGTGTGAAGACGTTGATAATGGAGTTGTTTCTGCTGTTGAAAGTGTAGGAAATTCGTTTGTTGAGCATGCTCATTCTTTTTTAATGGTTCTCAAAAATTTTTTAACCTGGAAACATCTGTTTCAGTTTATAGGTGCTTTAGTAGTAATTACGCTTCTTTGGGTAATCTACAGACTTGTTCTTAAAGGCATAAAAAAACTTCCAGAAAAAAAGGTAAACAGTCAGTATTCACTGATTATTCAGCGTGCATGGCGGTATATTTTTTATATTGCTGTTGTTTTCTATATACTTAGTTTGTTTGGTGTAAAGTTAAGTGCCATTTGGGGCGCTGCAGGAATTGCAGGAGTTGCCATTGGTTTTGCTTCACAAACTTCTGTTAGTAATATTATCAGCGGGCTGTTTGTTCTAACCGAAGGTTCAATGAAAATCGGGGATACAATCATAGTTGGAGGCATAACAGGCATTGTCGATTCTATAAATCTGATTTCGATAAGGGTTCATACTTATGATAACGAAATGGTTCGCATTCCAAATTCAACAATAATAAGCACGAATCTTATGAATAAATCATACCATCAGACAAGAAGGCTTACTTTAGGTGTTTCCGTAAGCTACGATACAGATATGCGTACTGCACTTGAAGTGCTTTCTAAAGCTCCTTCTTTATGTCCGACAGTTATAAGCGAACCTGCTCCAGCGGTTTGGTTTGATGGCTTTGGCGAAAGCGGAATAAATATGACTGTTGCTGTTTGGTTTGAATCAAAGAATTTTATTCAGACAAAAAATGATTTATATATAGCGATAAAGACTGTTTTTGATGAAGCAGGCATTTCGATACCGTTCAATCAATTGGACGTAAAAATTAAAAATGAATAATAAAATAAGTTAGGAGTTGGGATGATGAAGGTAGGATTGCAGATATAATGAAAGACTCTTTGCCAAAAAAAACAATAGTTCTTCGCATTTTACAGCCGATTTCTTCGTTTGCACTTTGTCTTTTTATTTTTCTGGCTTTTTTGCATCTGAATAAACAACTGCCTAAATCTCCAATTCTTCCGCTTGATGATGCATGGACAATTCTTACAGGTCCTGCCGAGGTTAAAGGAAAATTTCTTGCCCCAGAAGAATATGGAAATATTGTAAATTTTGTTGAAGGCAAAAAAGGATATATCGAATTTTCATCGCGAATTTTTATAACGGATAGAATTGCAAAAAGAAATCTTGGAATATATTCTCCGGGCTGTCGAATTGCAGCAGAATTTCTTGTAAACGGTTATTCAATAGGAAAGGAAGGTACATTTCCGAATGCCTATGGCAAGAATGAATTCTTTTCGGGAACGCTGGCGTATGCCTATAAAATTCCATCCTATATCATAAAGACAAATGAATGGAATGAAATAAAAGTCCGAATTTGGGTTAATGCAAAAGGTGTTTTTCCGCGAGGTATGTATATTTCTGATTATAATGAAATACATGCATTTGTAGAAAAGAGGAATTTCTTCTATGCAAAAATGATTTATGGTTTTGCATGCATGGGACTTGTCATTGCCTTGTTGTATATTCTTCTTTTTGTAAGTCGCCCGGCAGAAAAACAGTATTTTTCCTTTGCAATGCTCACGCTTTCTTCTTTATTGATGTTCATGCCAATTTATGTAAGTGAACTTATCTGGGGCGATTATCACATAATTTCGTATTTAACATTCAATAAGATTTTTCTGGCACTTGCTTCTACCGTTGTTATTTTCTTTTCTGCAAAATTTGTAATGGATTTTGTTGGTATTTATAACAACGGATTCTTGCGCATGAATGTTACGATTGTAATTTTGATTATAATTGTGATTATTCCTATAAAGGATTACATAACGTTTATAAAAATCCTTCCGTTTGTTCTGTCGTTTGCAGCTATTCAATGGACGGCCGTTTTTTATGTTGTAATTAAGGCTTTGTGGGACAGTAAAAAACGCAGGCTTCTTCGAAAATATTTTGGAGGATTTTTCCCTCTTTTCTGCATGATTATTTTTGATAGCATTGCACACACAACTTACAGTGATTTTAATCTTCCTGTTTTTTCTATTTATGGATGGCAGCTTTGTCTTATAGATTATCTTTATATTCTTGCACGCCAGCACAGTAAAGTTTCTTCAGATTACGAACGTCTTGCGAACGACCTTGAATTTGAGGTTATGGAAAAAACAAGAAATCTTTCTCTTGTAAATGCTAATCTTGTTGCAGAACGAAAACGGGCTCAGGAAGAACTTGCAATGGCTGTAAAAGTTCAAACTGCTTTTTTACCGGATTGCGACAAACAGTTTGAAAAATGGGATCTTGGCGTTATGTACAGGCCTCTTTCGAGTGTTTCGGGAGATTTCTTTGATTATTATTCATTTAATGGAAATCTAAATGGATTTTCTCTTTTTGATATATCTGGTCACGGTGTTTCTGCGGGGCTTGTTTCTGTTCTTTTTAAGAATGAAGCATATAAGCAGTTTGAAGCAGGTTATAAATCTTCGCTGTCGCTTACACAGATTATGCAGAATATTAACAGTGCAATTATAGAAGCAAAGGGTGATGTAGAAAATTATCTGACAGGCGTAATTGCAAGGTTCGGACATACTGTTGGAGAAGACATTGTTGCTGAAATTGTATGTGGCGGACATCCTTCTCCAGTTTTGTATTCGGCAGCAGAAAATAAATGCAGTCTTATTAGTCCTGCATCTGTACGAACGAATTTTGGCATGATTGGCGTAAAAGGACTAACTCCGGCGTTTGAAGCTCAGGTCTTTACTGTTTTTAATAAAGATATACTTGTTTTTTATTCTGATGGACTTACTGAACAGAAAAACAGGGATGGAGATCAGTTTGGTGTTAATCGTGTTATGTCAATTGTAGAAGAAAATCATAACGAAGCGTCACGTTATATTCTGCAGGAACTTGTAGATGCCTTGTATGATTTTTCCGACGGTCTTGAAATTGAAGATGACATTACAGTTGTCGTTATGAAGCGTGATAAGAGTGCAGATTACCTGCAGGAATTATAATCAAGAAAATACCGGGTATGCATATACGATAGAACACCGCGCACCAGTGCGCTTACACAGGAGGATAAGCTAAAAATTGCCTGCGCAATTTTTTTAACGCTTTCCAATAGAACAACGGTCGCCTGCCGTGCGGCCTTACACAGGAGGCATTAATATGGACGGTAAGTACATAATCGCACTTGATCAGGGAACTACATCATCTCGTGCCATAATTTATGATAAGGATGCTCATCCGCTTTTTTCTAAACAGCGGGAATTTACTCAGTTTTATCCTCATCCGGGTTGGGTTGAGCACGATGCCGAAGAACTTTATAAAAGCCAGCTTAAGGTTTTGGAAAGCGTAATCATCGAAAGCGAAATAAAGAAAAATGAAATTGCCGCAATCGGTATTACAAATCAGCGAGAAACTGTTGTTTTGTGGGAAAAGGCAACGGGTAAGCCTGTGTATCATGCAATTGTGTGGCAGTGTCGTCGTACGGCAAAAATCTGCGAAGAACTTACTCAAAAAGGTTATGCCGATGTAATAAAATCAAAAACAGGACTTTTAATAGACGCATATTTTTCTGGAACAAAAATAAAATGGCTTTTGGATAATGTTCCTCATGCAAGGGAACGTGCCGAAAAAGGTGAACTTCTTGCCGGAACAATTGATACATGGCTTATCTGGAAACTTTCGGGTGGAAAATGTCATGTAACTGATGTTACGAATGCAAGCCGCACAATGCTGTTTAATATTTACGAAAAAAAATGGGAT
>CAMOWQ010000157.1 GCA_946628495.1 uncultured Treponema sp.
TATTGGGCGCGGTCTTAACACAACAAGAGCAAGCCAGCTTGCCTGTGGAATGTATAACGATGACCAGTCAGGAAATTCCGCATTATTTGTGGTTGGAAACGGAACGGGCGATGATGCGCGGTCAAATGCCTTTTGGGTAGACATGGACGGCAACACACATGTAGCCGGAAACCTGATTGTAGACGGAACTGTTACAAGCAACTGAAAGGAAAACAGATATGGTAAATTACTATCAGGGCTTTGTGGATTTCATCGACAGGGGAAATTATGATCTGAACGCTCTTGTCGAAAGAATAAAGAACTTTGAGATTCGGGGAGATATTGATTCCGACCAGTCAAACGAACTGCTGAATCTGGCAAGGGAGAAAGCCAAGGAGCAGGACAAATACGGCGACTTCCAGACACAAATAGATTCTATGGCAACGGCGATTGCTTCAATCAATCTCAGACTTGACTTGATTGAACAGAAATTCGATATGCTCTGTCAGGAAACCGGAATCGACATCGACATTTCCGTACCTGCGTCATCGGATGTGATCGCTGAGTTTGTCCAGCCGACAGGTGCGCATGATGCCTACTACACGGGCGACAAGGTTACGTTCAATGGGCGGAAATGGGTCTGTACTGCTCCAGAAGGTTATGCCTGCACCTATTCGCCGTCAGCCTATCCCGCTTATTGGGAAGATTTGGGGGCGGCATGAATAAACCTATAAGCATTGCCATCAAGGAAACCAGACAAGGAATATGCGATGTCATCAATACGTCCGGCCTGCCGATTTCCGTAATTGAACTGATCGTGTCCGATGTATACGGCGAGGTACAGCTTGTAGCCAGGAAACAGCTTGAGCAGGACGTTCTGCGCATGGAAAATAAGGACAATGCCGAAACGGGCGCATAGCAGGCGATTCTGGCGATTTTAGTTAATTCTGGTATAAATTACCACAAGCATAATAAAAACGGCTCTACGGGGCGAATAGACGGGTAAAACAGGCATCTCCGCACAATGTGAACCCGTAAACTTACAAAGGCAGGTATCTCGATTTTTGGGGCCTGCCTTATTTTTTTGTCCTCAAAACAGTAATGATTCCTAATGTTCATAGTTTGTTCATAGTTTATTTACAATTTGTTAATGCTGACATCGTGTCAAAATAGAGGGTTCGAGTGCCGGAAAATGGCTTAAATACGCGGTTTTCTGCCCATTAAATTGCGCACAATTTTTTGGTATACCACATGGTATACCACGATTTCCTATTATCCTTCTCTTACTCCATATAAGAGAAGGATATACATAAAATGATACTTACTTACTATTATGTATATATATAATTATATTAGTATATGTTACTTACAAAGTATTAAGTAAGTAACATATATACTTATAAAGTTAACGTTATATTATAATTATATATGCTTATATAAACATAGTGTTTATAAGTGCATATTCATAATCTGTTTGCTTGAATATACTTAACGCTTAATTGCAGCCTAACGAAGTGTAGGCTTGCAACTTATCTTTGCTTGTTGAAAGTCTTATGCAAAGACAAAGATCGTTCCCCTTCTGGTTTTCCTTCCGGGTTTTCTTTTCTGCTCTGGAAAAATCTTTCCTGCCGTCCAATTTTCGGGACACCACAGCCGTTACTCTACCAATAGAACATACTTTCGGAACAGCCGTTTCGCCATTGTGTTTTGTTTTACGGAATCCTGTTTTGTTTGCTACCTTTCGCACGGGTCTGCGTTAAAGCGCTAAAGTATCGTGCTGATAAGGGACAATCCAACTTGCGACCACTGAATTAGTGTGCCGATTCTGACGGCGTGAGGGTATCCAGAGAGCGTTTTTGGCTTTTCCGTGAGTATTTGCCTATGGAAAACCTAACTCGCCCATATGGGGCGATAAACGGGCAGTTTTGGAAAGGAGCGAGAAATATGGACTACAGAAAAGAGATCATAAGGATGGTTACGGAAATGACCGATGAAGGCGCATTGATGAGGATTTATTTCTTTATCCGTTACAAGTATCGGAAGTTTAAAGGCTATTGATTGCCGGAAACAAAAACTAAGGGCAGTCCGTGTAGCTGCGGTTCCTGCCCTTTTTGGTTTATTCATTTCTTCATCTTTGACGACAACTTCATGACGGTGTATTCCAATACGTCACGGCTGGCCTTATCTAATTCCAGGTATGTTTCGATGAACGCTCGGATGAACTGATCGTCGGAATCATCTACTGCGGAAAGCAATTCCGTAAACAGTACGGACTGTTCGATGTACTTCGGGCCTGTTCCGTTCACAAGCCATTCTTTTGAGACATGGAAGATACGGCAGATATTCTGCAACACAGCGTTGCTCGGATTTCTGCTTCCTTTTTCGTAGTTTGTAACGGTGGACGCTCCAATGCCTATCTTCTCAGCAAATTCATACTGATTCAACCCTGCGTCTGTGCGGATTTCTTTAATTCTTTCTTTCATCGGAATCTTCTCCTTTCTTCAAAATTTTCCCATCTGGAATCCTACCAAAAGTATAGGGTAAAAAACTTGCAAAGTCAATAAAAACACTTGTTTAGTGAAAATTTGTATAAAAAAATTTGCTAAGTGTATTGACAAAACTTGCTTTGAAAGGTAGTATTGAAACCGTAATCACTTGCAGAGCAAAGAAAAAAACAGCACTGAGAAAGGAGTGAAGCAAATGTCGGATGAAACCAGAAACATCATCGAAGCAATCGAAGATAGTCAGCTTCGGAACATCATCGAAGTAGCCATGACTCTTGACAATGTTGACAGGGCGGTACTGCTGATGCAGGCACAGGCACTTAAAGCCGGAATGGACATCCGTGCCGGAAAGGAGCAGGAATGATCGGCTGGTACATGATAGTCATCGGAACAATCCTTGGTCTGCTTGCATGCGCCGGAATCATCGGCATGACAGTCAGGAACATGTACAAGGATTACAGATTCCGAAAAGCGACGGAAACACGCAGAGACAGGTTGTTCGTCACATGGCTGACGGCCTGTGATTTGAAAGGGGTGAAACATTGAAAAATTTTGTTTTAGACCGCATTGAACTGCGGAATTTTAAGGGCGCAAGGTCGCTTGACATTGACCTTGGTGTTCGGACGGAAATCAGCGGAGCAAACGCTTCCGGCAAGACAACAGTGTTCGATTCGTTCTGCTGGGTGCTGTTCGGAAAGGATTCTTCCGGTTCCGAAAAGTTTGAAATCAGAACGCTGGATAAGGACGGAAAGCCTGTTGGCAACACGGAAATCCTTGTTTCCGCAACAATCAGTAATGGCATGGAACAGCATATCTTTACAAAAACACAGAAGCAGAAATGGGTAAAGAAACGTGGCTCCACGGCTCCTACGTTCCAGGGGAACATCAATTCCTACGAGGTGGACGGCTATCCGATGTCGGAAACCGACTACAAAAAGGCTGTTGCCGGAATGGTCAGTGAGGACATCTTCAAGCTGATTACGAATCCGCAGGCGTTCCCGAACATGCCTTGGAAGGAACAGCGAAAGATTCTTGTTTCCCTGTTCGGAGACATGACCAATGAATCCATCGCTACGGAACTTGGCGGATACGAACCGATCATGGCGGATTTAAGGGTCGCTAAAAGCACCGATGACATCCAGAAGAAGTATTCAAAACAGCTTTCCCTTGAAAAGAAGCAGCTTGAGGAAATCCCGATTAGGATTGACACGCTGAACAGCCAGATAACTGATGCTGATGCGGAAGCATTACAGGCAAAAAGAGAAGAATTGACCGAACAGGTCAACGCACTCAGAAACACACAGGCGGCTGATGATACTGCTGATAAGCGCCGGAAATTGCTTGAAGAGCGCATCGAATTACAGCGCAAGGCAAATGAAATCCAGAAAAAGGGAGAGGAAGCACAGTACGAAAAACGCCGGAAAGAAGCGGAGAAGTCGCTTGAACTTGGCAGGCAGGTCACGGAACTTGACAGGACAGCCGCAGACAAGCGCAGAGAAATCCATTCCATGACGTTAAAGGCACAGGCAGAAGAGGATTCCGTAAATCGTCTGAAAGATTCGTGGCGGAGCGAAAAAGCTGCAAAGCCCGATTTCGATAAGCCTGCGGAAATTTGTCCTACGTGCGGTCAGCGCCTTACAGAGAAGCAGATTGCAGACAACATGAAGCGCTACAACGGCAGGTTGGCGGAATGGCAGGAAAAGCACGATGCCAAAATCAAACAGATAACCTATGACGGCAAGCAGGCATCTGCAAACGCCAAGAAGTATCGGGAAGAGATTAAGGCTTTACAGGGTGAACTTACTGCTACGGAAGCCGAACTGAAAAAGGTGGAAAAGGCATACGCTTCCGCAAAGAAAAAAGTCGGTGAGATTCCGGCAGAATGGACGCCCACAAAGACGCATCTGGCACTGATTGAAAAGATCAAATTTAAAACAGCAGAGATTGAAGCGCTCAAATCCGCACAGCCTGATAACCAGGAATCCGAAAGGCAAATCAGCGAACTGCTTGAAGCTATCCGGCAGGTTGATGTTGAAATTGGCAAGGCGCAGATGAATGAGGAATATAAAGCGCAGATTGCCGAGCTTACGGAAGAACAGAAAGCGGTAGCACAGAGGATTGCCAACACGGAAATGATTGTTGACATGGTACAGGATTTTGTTCGCCGGAAAATGGAGTTGATCGGAAGCAAAGTCAACGGCCTGTTCAACGGCGTGAACTTCAAGCTGTTCGATGTCCAGATTAACGGCGGCATCAAGGAAGTTTGTGAATGTACAGTCAACGGCGTTCCCTATGGTTCACTGAACAATGGGCACAGGATTGTTGCCGGTCTGGAAATCATCAGAGCGTTACAGCAGGTCTACGGAGTGAAAGCGCCGATATTTATCGACAATGCGGAAGCGATCAATGACTTCAATTTGCCGAAGATGGACAACCAAATGATTCTGCTGAAGGTCACGGATGATGACAAGTTAACTGTA
>CAMOWQ010000158.1 GCA_946628495.1 uncultured Treponema sp.
GGTGACTGGGCTGTTTGTAACTCTCCAATCGGATTCTTCTGGGGTGGTACATGGGTAATCGCAAACAAGAAAATGCCTAAAGACAAGATTGCTGCCGTTAGGGAACTTATCGAATTCATCACACTCGATACTTCTAGCGACGGTCTCCTCTACAAATGGGCTAACGGTACTTTGAATGGCGAAGGCGGAACAAAAGATACAGTTTCTTCTGGCGTTGTAATGGCTAAATCAAACGGTACACTTGACTTCCTCGGCGGACAGAACATGTTCGACTACTTCGTTCCTGCTAACCAGTTTGCAAACGGTAAGAACCTTACACAGTACGACGAAACAATCAACCAGTACTGGCGTGATCAGGTTAGACAGTATGCTGCCGGCAAGAAATCTCGTGCAGATGCAATTAAAGATTTCAAGCAGAACGTAGCTGATAACCTTGGAATCAACTAATTGGAAATATTAATTTAAAAATCTTTTTTTTGAATTAATTTATTCTGAAAATGACAAGGGCAATTCGTAAAAAGGATTGCCCTTTTCTTTGTTCTATACTTACCGAGAGGTATACACAATGAGTAAAAAAGGAAAAATTAGCTATGCAAAGTATGGCTATTTATTCTGTATTCCGTTTGCAGTAGCATGGCTGGTATTCGCCCTTTATCCAACCTTATATACTGCTTTAATCGGTTTTACAGATTTAAGGGGTATTGGAAAAACAAGTTTCCATTTTCTTAAAGACAACATTTTTGAAAATTATAAGCAGATTCTGGCAAGTCCAACCTTCAGAATTGCTTTCAAAAATACATTCGTAATCTGGATTTGTAACTTCATTCCACAGATTACACTGGCACTGTTTCTTGCCGCCTATTTTACAAGCACAAGAATCAAAATGCCTTTTGTAGGTGGTTTTAAGGTTCTTTTCTACATGCCGAACATCATCACACAGGCAACAGTTGCTATTTTGTTTGCCGCTTTATTCGGCTACCCTATGGGACCTGTAAACGACCTTCTTACACACTTCGGAATTGTTGAAAAACCAATCAACTTTCTTATAAGCAAAACCGTAGCAAAAAACATCGTAATTTTCATTCAGACCTGGATGTGGTACGGCTACACTATGATTATCATGATCTCAGGTATTCTTGGAATAAGCCCTGATATTTTCGAAGCCGCAGACATCGATGGTGCAAATGCATGGCAGGTTTTCTGGAAAATTACGGTTCCAAGCATAAAGACAATTCTTCTGTTTACACTTGTAACATCACTTATTGGTGGTCTTACAATGTTCGATATTCCTCAGCTGTTCATCATTAACGGCGGTCCTGACAACGCAACAATTACAACCAGTGTATTCATTTACGGTCAGGCATTCAAAGGAAGCTATATGTACAACAGAGCCTCTGCCGCAAGTATGATTATGTTTATAATCATTCTCATACTTTCTGGATTGATGTTCATTATGCTCCGTGACAAAGACGAAGCTGCAATGAAAAAAGAAATGAAGAAGCAGCAGAAACTTTTAAAAGGAGCAGCAAAATGAAAGACAACTCATTCAGAATTTCTAAAATATTTGTATTCATTCTATGTGTAATACTTGCAATTTTAAGCATTCTGCCTTTCCTGATTATGATTATCAACTCGACACGCTCCACATATCAGATTCAGCAGCATGCAGTTTCATTAATTCCTTCAAAGTATCTTTTTAACAACTTTAAGATTCTTACGGGAAAAAGCTTTAACCCTGCAGTCGGATTCATGAATTCCATGATTATTTCTGTAGGAGTTACGGCACTTGCACTGTATTTTTCAACATTAACAGCTTATGCACTTGTAATTTACGATTGGAAATTAAAGAAGGCATTCTTCAGCTTCATCATGGCGATTATGATGATTCCGGCACAGATTACAATGATTGGTTTTTATCAGATGATTTACAAAATTCACATGACAAATCATCTGCTGGTTCTGATTCTTCCTGCAATTGCCTCACCTTCAATGGTATTCTTTATGCGTCAGTATATGAAACCGCTGCTTTCTCCTTCTCTAGTTGAATCAGCACGTATCGACGGTTCAAAAGAATTCCATACATTCAACGTAATAGTTCTTCCTATTATGAAACCGGCACTTGCAACACAGGCAATCTTTACCTTTGTTTCAAGCTGGAATGACTTGTTCAAACCGCTCGTTCTTCTTACAAAGCAAAACAAATATACTTTACCAATTATGGTTTCGCTGCTTAAAGGTGATATTTATAAAACCGAATACGGCTGTGTTTACCTTGGACTTGCGCTTACAGCGCTTCCTTTGATTGTAGTGTATTTCCTGCTTTCTAAGTATATTATTGCGGGTGTTGCCCTTGGTTCTGTAAAAGGCTGATTTTTCAACATCTATAAAAACTTAAATCAGTATTTGCTTAAAGGTCTGGTATGCATTTCTGACATATCAGACCTTTTTTTTCCCTGCAAACTAATACTGCCCTAAACATCAAATCTAAACATCAAAGATTTTTTTCTTGCTTTTACATGCTTATCATGGTATAAATTGTGATAGTATTACTATCTGGAGGAAATTATGAATTTCAAGAAAATTTTTGCACTGTCAGTTTGTGCAATCATTGCAGTAAATGCATTCTGTCTCGACAACTTGGGGTATTCAATCAGCGTTGATGCTGCATACTATCCAAAATCAAATTACATTGCAGGACCATCACATTTTGCACCATTAACAGGTGTTTACAGTGGACTCGAAGGCCGCGTTACAGGCTCAGCTTCTTACTACATTCCTACTCCGCTTGGCGATAACTGGCTTTTAAATTCTGCAAACATCAAACTTAAGGCAAACCTTGAAGTAACACCTGTATCAATTGCACCAGAAGCAAAAGTTACCTTTACACCGCTCCCATTCCTCGTATTTGAAACAGGAGCAAAAACAGGAACCGGCTGGAATCTTGCTGGATTACAGGGGATGGCAATTTTCAATGGTTTTGACGGTTACGACGACCTTACACCATTCAAATCATGGTATTCAAAATTCTATGTACAGGGAACATTTCAGTTCGATACAGGAGCTATATTCGCAGGCGACTGGACACACGTTCAGTTAATGTATACTTATCAGGCATACTATTCAGGCATAACCGGAGTTGACAATGGTGAAGTATGGATGTGGCAGTGTTCAGGAAACAAAACAAACGGCTGGCAGAATTACCAGAGCATTGTTGTAGCATATCAGATGCCGCTTGTTTTGAGCAGAGTCGGAGTTCTTACAGAAATCGAAGGTCATTATACAGATGATTACAATCAGATTAAATACGGCGACTACAACGGTTCATTCAAGTCAATCAGCATAAGCCCGTTAATGCAGTTCAATTTACCAGGAAATCAGAGTCTTGCAGTTCTTTTCGGTTTTTCAAGCAGAAGAAGCTACGTAGAATCTAATCCTGTTGCGAAATCTGATCCAACACTTACATATGCCGGACGAGAATGGTTCTTTAATAGAATTGCATTCAGCTGGTCATATTCTTTCTAAACTGATTTTATAAAATTACATGCATTCTGACAAATATGACATAAAAATCATAAGGCAGAATGCATACTTCAAAAAATAAACAGATACATAATCATAAAATATAGAATTTTACAATTTTTACTATCTTATCATCATTGACTTATAATGATTCATAATCTAAACTTAACTGTATACATTTTATTTTCATCAGGCAAATATAAGCAGATGAAAGATGTGAGGAATTAATGAAATACGGTTATTTTGATGATGACAAGGCGGAATATGTAATCACCCGCCCGGATACTCCTACAAGCTGGAGTAATTATCTTGGTTCTACAGTTTATGGTGCTGTAATTACTAACAACGCCGGTGGTTACGGTTTTTACAAATCAGGTGCACAGGGAAGATTTATGCGTCTTCGCTTTAATTCTATTCCTATGGATCAGCCTGGTCGTTATTTCTATCTTCGTGATCAGGATGATGGAGACTTCTGGTCAGCTTCTTGGCAGCCAGTAGGAAAGCCACTTGATCAGTACAAGAGTGAATGCCGCCACGGTACAGCTTATACAATCATCACTTCTGAATATAAAGGAATTAAATCAGAGACAAAATATTATGTTCCGCTCGGACAGAATTTTGAATACTGGCGTCTTAAGGTAACAAATACTTCAGACAAAAAACGTAAAATCCGCGTATTCTCTTACTGTGAATTTGCTAACCAGTGGAATACAACTCAGGACCAGGTAAACCTTCAGTATTCTATCTTCATCGTAAAAGGTGAAAAAGTTGGCGATAATCTTCTCCGCTATTCAATTCAGGATAACCTTTATACTCAGCACCCTGAATGGGATGTTGGTGGTGCATACATGAGCCAGTGGGTTGCCCTTGTTGGTACTCCAATGACTGGTTTTGATACAAGCCGCGAAGCATTTATTGGAACTTACGGTTCTTATGAACATCCAAAAGCAGTAGTTGATGGAGCTTGTACAAACTCTGAAGCATACGGTGATAACTCTTGTGGTACAGTTCAGGGTGATTTGGAATTGAATCCTGGCGAGACAAAAGAAATCATGCTTATGCTTGGTATTGATGATGCACGCGCAGTTGGTCAGAAAATCGTAAACGAATTCGGTAACTTCAAACGTGCCGACGAAGAATTCGACAAGCTTGTTGCTAACTGGCATGCAAAGCTTGGTTCATACAAAGCAATCACTCCAGATGAAGACATTAACCATACAGTAAATGTTTGGGGGCTCTACAACTGTTTGATTACTTTTGCCTGGTCTCGTGCAGCAAGCCTTGTATACAACGGAGAACGCGATGGTCTTGGTTACCGCGACTCTGTACAGGATATTC
>CAMOWQ010000159.1 GCA_946628495.1 uncultured Treponema sp.
GTCCACACGTGAAAACCTGTTATCAAAGCCTGCTCCCATGTTCACGATTACGGCTGAAGGATTTTTTGCGATGAAATCTTTTACCATTCGGTCAAGCATTACCGTTCGGGCAATCACGCCCTCGTGTGACATGAATTTGTCAAAAGGCTTTGTGTCGATTCCGAGCGTCTTAATCATCTCCACAGCAACTTCATCGCAGACGCGGGGATTTTTTCGCATCGTCTCATTCGCCTTGATTGCAACAGGAATTAGGGCCGTAGTTTCTACATCTCCAAGAGCTATATTCATTTTCAACTCCTCTTTTTTAAGTTAGCTTGAACTAACTGTATAACAGTGTTATACCTTGGTCAATACTAGCTTTTTAAGGCGCATCCATCGAATCTTAGGAATGTAGGGGAAATTTTATCTTACTCTGTGTCCGCAAGAAGACCGGCAAGATAATAGACAATTGCACATTCATTTTCCTGCCATATTCTAAGGCTCCGGTCTACGGCACATACCAGATACCCTTTTATGTCGTTTCCCTTCCGGATTTTTGAAATCAGGACTGATTCAAAGCCACCGCTGATAAGAGCCTTATAGAATTTCGGTGAATGTTTTTTTATCAGATCAAGCGATCCCTGGGAAAACAGATCGTCTTCCATAATTGCAGGCAAATCGGATGCATCATGGCAAAAATTTTTGTCGTGCACTGCATGCATTTTTCCGTCCGCAGAAACATAATAAAGATCCTTTATCAGCAAAATTTCTCCGAGCAGAGGCATTGCTTTTATAAGTTTGCCTTCAAGAGTTTTTTCTTTTTCGATTTCAGAACGCAGTTTATGCATTGTCTTAAAAATACCGTTTCTGGCAATCTTACGGATTTCTACATACCTGTGCTTTTCTTCGTCATATATCTTGTAGCAGTTTCGCCCCATGCTCTTTCCGACATAAAGCATTTTATCAATCAGGCTGAACAGATCAGAAAAATTGTCAGAATCATGAGGGAAGGACGCACATCCTGAAGTTCCGGTTACAAAGGCCTGTCCGTTTTCAAAGAAAACCTCTTTCCGTAACACGTTTGATTTTCCGTAAAGGCCTTCAAAAAAATTAAGTTTGTCAGACTGGGAAATATTCTTTAAATCAATCAGCAGAAGCTCATCCCCGCCGAACCTTCCTGCAAGAGCAAAGCCTTTTGTAAATTCCACAAGATCTTTGGATACAGATTTCAAAACCTTGTCACCAGCCGTATGTCCGTAATTGTCGTTTACGAACTTAAAGTTATCAAGATCAATTATTGTAAAAGAAAAAGGAATGTTTTCTGCTATGAGCGAACGGACAAACTTTATTGAATATGAGCGGTTCAGGATTCCTGTCAGCGGATCGAGTATTTCATCCAGACTGACCTCATCAACTATCCTGTCAAAATAACTGTATTTTCTGAGATCATCTATTGTGTAAAGGACCTGGGAGCCGTCATTTTTATTTTGTCTCTGTACAATATTGGTAATATCAACAAAGCTTCCGACAAGCCCTACTATTTCATCACCATCATAAAGCGGCCGTTTAGAAGCAATAATATCCCTTTCTTCACCGCGGATGATGCATTTTCCCTGTACCTTGTAAGTGCTTTTGCCTGCCAGAACACGAAGCTCATCCTGCTTGTACGGCTCAGGATCAGAATGCCAGCCCATTTCTTCATCGTTTTTACCGATCAGAACATCTGCCGACTTGAAACCATAATAATCAAGAAAGGCCTGGTTTACTCCAAGAAAACGCCTGTTCTTATCCTTCCAGAATACACAATCCTGTGAAGTATTGATTATACTGTCAAAGAGATCAACCGTCATTTCCATTTCTGTAAAAGATCCTAAACCCTGAACTTACCGACTGCATTTCCCAGACTGTCCAGATTGTCGCTGTTCTGATGCGTCAGTTCATTTACATTGTTCATTGATTTATTGATACTCTCTATTCCGATAGACATTTCTTCCATGCTGGCAGTAATTTCTTCCGTAAGCCGGCTCAGGTGAGACATTTTTTCAGCAGCACTTGAAGTTTCGTTCTGCATTGCGTCTCCGCCCTCCTTTACATGGACTGTAATGTCATTAATCTGCTTCATGGCAGTAAGAACCTGGGTTCCGCCCTCTGACTGTTCCTGCATTGCATGAAGAATTGTTGTTTCCTGCTGTGAAACCTTCTGCGTAAAGTCAAAAATCTGATTGAAAATTTCCTGCATGTGGCGGGCAGAAACTGCAACCTGATCGATTGATTCGCTGACCTGCTTGAGGTTTGTCGTAATTTTTTTACCCTGATTGTTTGAATCTTCTGCAAGCTTACGGATTTCATCAGCAACTACGCTGAAGCCCTTTCCCGTTTCTCCGGCATGGGCTGCTTCAATTGCGGCGTTCATTGCGAGAAGGTTTGTCTGGCTTGCTATGTTCTGGATTACAGAGCTTGCTTCAAGAAGAATCTTGCTCTGCTCCTGAATCTTAAGGGTTGCCTGAACGGTTTCTTCGATGTTTACGCGTCCGGTTTCTGCAGAAGTTTCAAGGTCTTTGATTGTTCCGCTGTTTTTATTGAGGATTGAAGTTACAGACTTGATGTTTGCAACCATTTCTTCGATTGCACTTGAAGATTCAATTACGCTTGAACTCTGTGACTGGATCGTACGGATCAGGTCTTCAACGCTCGTAGTAATACTCTTCATGTTGTTTGCAGCTTCCATGACGTTCTTGCCCTGAAGCTGAATCTGGCGGTTTACGCTTTCGATGTTAGATGTAATTTCATTTGCGGAAGCAGCCGTGTCATTCATGTTGTAGCCGAGTTCCTGACCGTGTTCCGTCATCTGCTTTGTAACGTCCTGAACCTGCCTGATTGAATTCTGAATTTTTTCAATCGTCTGGTTAAAGTATGTGTACATCTGACCAAGTTCGTTTTCATTCTTAACGTTCATGCGGACAGTCAGGTCTCCGTCACCCTGAGCAATGTTTTTCATTGCAGCGACACCCTTGTTCATTTCCTTAACAACGCGCCTGATGATGATGTAAGAAAGCATGATAACGATTACAAGCGTCAGGAAGAAAACTGCAATCTGAAAATTAGTGATTCTTCTGGCACCTGCATAAACTTCTGATTCCGGAACGTTCAGTCCCAGGAACCATACTTCTTCAGCGCCTTCAACGGTCACAGGCTGATAAACCTTTATCATTTTTGTGCCGTTTTCCTTTGCTTCAACAGTAAATGACTTAAGGTCAGCAGCAGCTTCGCTGAATTCCTGAGACAGGCTTCCTGAAAAATCTTCACTCATCTGACCTTCAAGGGAAGAATCTTTTGTTACTGCAATAAGGCCTGTATGTGCAATCAGTGAAAGATAACCTGTATTATAAACAACGGCGTCCTTGAGCAGGGCAGAAAGTGCATCAAGGGACATGTCGACGCCCATCATTCCTACGATTTTTCCGTGTTTGTTATGAACCGGGAAAGCAACGCCGCAAACCCAGATTTCCTTTCCGCCGACTTCATACGGGTTCGGCTGAATAAGGATTCCGCGGTCAGCCTTCATCGGTTCTTCATACCAGAAGCTGCCCTCATATTCTGTAAGGGCGCAGCAGGCAATTTCCTTGCCGTCATTTGTCCAGTATGGAATAAGCCTTCCCGTTGAATCGTAAGTATCATCATAATTTGCAAACTCTGCATCACGTCCGTCCAGTGCATTCGGAAGGTAAATGCAGTATGCATCTACAAGCCCCGGATTTAATTCAAGCGTATGCTTTAAAAGGCTGTTGATATAGTCACGCCTGTCATTAACGGCAATTTCTTCATAGCGTTCCAGTGCTGCCTGAAGGGTTTTGCCGATGCTGTATTCGGAAGAAAGAATTTTTTCCGTATTTTCGCCGTAACGGGCCGCTGTCGATTCAAGATAATTTGAAGAAATCTCATTAAACGAATTATTAACGATTTTTGTAATAAAGAGTGCACATAAAGAGAGAAGAACAAAGAGAACTGCGCCGATTGAAAATGAAAGCTGTCTGCTTATGCTTTTATTTAAAATATTTCTCATACTTTTAATTATATGGCGAAAAATCGATTTGTAAACTTTTAAAAAAAATTTATACTCTTTTCATGGCAGAAAATACTTTGAACAAAATCCATGAAATTGCAGCCTCTGAATTCCTGGAAAAAGGCTTCCGGGGAGCTTCCCTGCGTGAAATCGTAAAAAAAGCAGGAGTCACAACAGGCGCATTTTACGGTTATTACAAAAGCAAGGAAGAACTTTTCAGCGCTCTGGTTAAACCGCACGTTCAGTATGTCACAGGACTTTTTTCCAGCCTGATTAAACAGTTTAAAAACCTGCCGAAAGAAGAATGGGCTGAAAAAATGGACTATTTTTCAAAGCAGGGACTCATAGACATTTACACCTACGCCTGGAAAAACAAAGAAGCTTTCCGCCTGATTTTAAACGCCAGCGAAGGCACGGAATTTGAAAACTTTGTCCACGAACTGGTTGAACAGGAAGTCGAAATTACCCATATCTTTTATAAAGAAATGGAAAACCAGGGATACGAGCCCTATGCCTTTAATCCCATGATGGAACACATGATAATTTCAGGGGAGTTCAGTGCCATACTGGAACTGATAATTCATGACATTCCTTTTGAAGAAGGCCTTGAATGCGCCCGGAAACTCCACGATTTCTACGAAGCCGGCTGGAAGAGCATACTCGGGCTTAAGTAAGGGTGGTACATCCGCTGCCCTTTATTTTTCAAATCCTCCCGCATGCTTTTTAAGGGCCTCAATATAGGCCTGGGCATACCTGGATA
>CAMOWQ010000160.1 GCA_946628495.1 uncultured Treponema sp.
CAGATTTGTTAATTCTACGATTGAAGAAGCAAAAGGCGAAAAAGTTCTTAAATCTGTAAATCCTGGCCAGCAGTTTACAAAAATTATTTATGATAAAATGGTCAGTATGCTTGGCGATTCCAAGCAGGATTTGCACTTAAAGGGACCAGATACACAGTCTGTAATTTTGATGCTTGGTCTTCAGGGTGCCGGTAAAACAACGGCTGCTCACAAACTTGCAGCAAGGCTTTTAAAAGAAGGCCGCAAACCAATGCTGGTTGCCTGCGACCTTGTACGCCCGGCCGCTGTAGAACAGTTGTCGCAGCTTGGTGAAAAAATTGGTGTTCCTGTATATAAAGAAAATTCAAAGGACGCTGTTAAAAATGCAAAGGAATCTTTGGATTTTGCACGTAAAAACGGATATGACACTGTAATCATAGATACTGCCGGACGGCTTCAGATTGATGAAGCAATGATGGATGAGCTTGTAAAAATAAAGAAAGCCGTAAATCCTGTTGAAGTTCTGCTTGTTGCAGATGCAATGACCGGTCAGAATGCTGTTGATATTGCAAAAACTTTTGACGAACAGCTTGGACTTACAGGTGTAATCCTTACAAAATTTGATTCAGATGCCCGTGGTGGTGCTGCCCTTTCTTTAAAAAGCATTACAGGAAAATCAATTCTGTTTATCGGTACTGGTGAAAAGACCGAAGATTTTGAAGTTTTCCATCCGGAACGAATTGCTTCCCGTATCCTTGGTATGGGTGATGTCGTTTCTCTTGTTGAAAAAGCACAGGAAACTGTTGATGCCGAAGCTGCCCTTAAGATGCAGAAAAAACTTCAGCGGAATGAATTTACATTGCAGGATATGCTTGAGCAGTTCCAGCAGGTAAAGAAAATGGGAAACATGCAGAGCATCATCGATATGATTCCTGGAATGAGTGGAGTAGATGCTTCTCAAATGGATATGGGCGGTATGAAAAAGAATGAAGCCATCATCCAGAGTATGACATATAAAGAAAGATTAAATCATCTTATAATTGGTCCGAGCCGACGTAAACGCATTGCAAAAGGTTCTGGTACAACGGTTGCAGATGTAAACAAACTTATTAAGCAGTTTGAAAAAACAAAGCTTATGATGAAAAAAGTAAGCCGTAACAAGGGTATGCAGAGCCGTATGATGAATCAGATGGGTATAAATCCTGCGGCAATGGGTGGAATGCCAGGTCTTGGCGGACTTCCTGAAGGTATGGATTTAAGCAGCCTTAAAGGTATGGATATGAAAAAACTTCAGGAACTTGCAAAGAAATTCAGATAGAAAATAAGATTTCTAATCTGAATTTAATCAACTGTTATTACATTTGCTGTACGACCGTCTATAGAATAAGCCTTGTTCGGATTCGTATTATCTAGAACAGGTGTCAGTCCAATACAGTAGGTGTAATAATATTTACCTGTTGGCAGTGGCAGTGTAAGTTCGTAAAGTCCTCTTTTTGTTTCTGTAAGCTGATATATCCATGGGTCCCAATTTGTAAAAGAGCCTGTTAAATATACAGTCTGATTCGTTTCACCTTTATAAACAAAATGTACTCCGTTATCCTGTGTTGCTTCGGTGAGAATTTTTATGCTTACAGGATCTTCTATTTTGGAAAAAAATAAATTTGTATTTTCATCATAATATTTATCTGGATTATGCGGATCTGTCGTCCATAAACCATCAAGAATAAGCCTGTAGTTTATTTGAGTAATTTTGTGAGTTCGTTTATAGCAGTAGAATAAAAGTTGTCGTTCTGATGTTTCGTCATCTATTTTTCGCGAAAGAACCTGAAACGGATGAATCTGCTGGTAGTTTTCAAAATCGAAGGCAATGCCTACAAAACGGTAAAATTTATCTGCTGTAAAAATTATGTAGTCGTCAGTAATTACTGGTTTTTGAGGATATTCAATTTCGTGAATAAGTTTATCAAGTTCAAAATTCTGATAAACAATTTTTTCACCGGAAAATGCATTAAAGCATGAGAATGCAGTGATTGTCAGAAAAATCAAGAGAAATTTTTTCATTTTCATATTATGAATATCGGATTTAAGAGTGAAAGGTTTAGTCTTTTTTACGATGCCTGTATATTGGTTGAAATTGTGTAAAGTTTGTGTTTTGTATAAGTCGGATTTGTGAATGGATTTTACCAGAATTCTACTATATAATAATGAAATACTTGTAAAAAAGTTTAAAGTGATTATGAAAAAAAACCGTTGATATAGAAGAGAAAGAAGAATTCGTAAATTGATAGATTCTTCTTGTAAATGCATCACAATGTGGAGTAAAATTAACAGGTATGCCGGGATTAAGCCAATTAAAACAGTTCAATAAAGACATTCTTTCTCTTGGAGATGAAGTTAATATAAGGGCTTCCCGTGGCGAAAGACCTGTACGCATTCCAATTCCCCGTACTATAAAAGACGTTAACGATTCGGATGATTTTATTATCGAAATGCCTGAGCAGGAAGCTCCAGTTCAGGAAGAAGAAAATGATAATGATTTATCTGATATTATTAATTTGACTGGAAATGGTTCTGCCGGTTCTGATAAGGGAAAAGATGATTCTTCTTCCGATAGTGGCAATCAGGCTGAGATGTTTGCGGCACCTGATTTTTCTTCTCTCCTTGGTTCAATGGAAGGGGGCGGAGATAACGGTGGCGGTGATGATGGAATGCCTGATTTGTCTATGTTTATGGATCCTCCAGAAACAAGTGAATCTGAACCAGAGCCGGAACCTGAACCCGAAGAACCTAAGCCTGTCTCAATCGAGGATATGGGACTTGAGGCGCTGCTTGGAGGAACAGGATTTGACGGTTCCGAAATTGAAGATGCCGTTACTGATGGTTCTGTAAGCAGTTTTAATAGCGATGAATTTTATTCTGATGAAGAACTTGAAGCTATTCCAGCTCCTGTTTTGCCTTCCTCTGAAAAAAAAGAAAATGAAGCGCCTTTGAATGTTAATTCTTCCGATTTTGAAGGAATTGATACTTCACTTTTTGGAATGCCTGATAGTGCTCCAGCTACAGAAGAGCCTGCTGCAAGTGAGCCTGTTGTAGACACAGGATTTGAAATGCCAGATGTTGGTGGCACGGGAAGTACTGATAGTACAGATGTCTTTGACATGCCAGACATCGGTGTTTCGGATAATACGGATGATACAACGTCTTTTGATATGCCAGACGTCGGTGGCAGTGATAGTACGGATGACACAACGTCTTTTGAAATACCAGATATTAGTGGCACGGGAAGTACTGATAGCACAGATGTCTTTGACATGCCAGATATCGGTGGCGGTGATAGTACGGATGACACAACGTCTTTTGATATGCCAGACATCGGTGGCAGTGATAGTACGGATGACACAACGTCTTTTGAAATGCCAGATATTAGTGGCACGGGAAGTACAGATAGCACAGATGCCTTTGACATGCCAGATATCGGTGTTTCGGATAATACGGATGATACAACGTCTTTCGACATGCCAGATATCGGTGGCGGTGATAGTGTAGACTCTCTTGACCTGCAGTCCGATTCCGAAGAAATGCCTGCTGATCCGCTAGCTGCTACTTCTAACGACGAGTTTAATACTGATTCATCTTCTGCACCTGCTTCAGCTGCTTCTTCTGAAATTGAAAAAGCAATGGGCAGTTTTGATTTTGGAACCTTTGATTTATCAACTCTTCCTGATTGCAATGAAAAGTCGTTTCATGAGCCAAAACCTGAATTTGAACTGTTTGATTTTGAACCAGTTGTAAAAGAAGGTGCAATTTTAGAAGAAGAGCCTGAAGAAACAGAGGTAAAAACAAATAAAAAGACGGCAGATGAAAAAAATGCTGCGGATTCAAAAGGTGAAAATGCAGATTCAACTGGTTCTGTGGATTCTGCTGCTGATTCCGAAAATAAAGGCGACGATAATTTCTTAGATGATATTCTTTCTAATATAGAAGATATGGGAGATTTGTCTGCTGACGCTGGTACAGCTGATGAAAAAGAGTCCGTAACGGATATTTCAGCAGATGGTGATACTCTTCCTTCGCTTGATTCATCTGATAATAAAGGCTTTGATATTTCCGATTTGTCGTTGGACGACATGCAGCTTTCTGATGATGTTTCGATGCCGTCTGAAGATTCTGGTGTATCTGAAGCTTCGCTCGATGATTTGAATTTCTCTCTTGATGATATGGATATGCCTCCTGATATGTCAAATTCATCTTCCGAAGAATCTGCTTCTGGTGACGACCTTGATATGTCTACTGCGTCCGCTGATGGAGATACCGGCAGTAATGATATGTCTTTTGGCGATATGGATTTGTCGCTTGATGATATGGGAATGTCTTTGAATGATGCTTCCATGCCGTCTGATGATCTGAGCCTTTCTTCGGATGAATCTGCATCTGTTTCTGATGGTGATGCTCCCGGCAATGATTTTGATATGTCTGCTGCTTCCTCTGAAGGTGAAGATAGCAGTAATGATATGTCTTTTGGTGATACAGATTTGTCGCTTGATGATATGGATATGTCTTCAGGTATGGATATGGATGCCGGAGACGATGTTTTTAGCAGCGGAATAGATTCTTCATCTGAGGAAAGTCCTGCTTCTGAAAATGGAAATGATACTGAATCGTCAGGAGAAGATTTTAATGCACTAGTTTCAGGTTTTGACAGCCTGATGGATGGAATTGGTGATGCCGATGAAGGAAAAGCTGCTGAGTTTGATGTTAATGATGATATTTCTGATGATTCCAGCGGTGATTTTGATGCAAATC
>CAMOWQ010000161.1 GCA_946628495.1 uncultured Treponema sp.
TCGACCGGTAGCATTTTTCTTTTGGTGTATTCTTGTTTATAATGCGTTTGCCCTGAAAGAACAACTGCATTAATTGATGAGAATTGAAAAAAATGATAATATTTATTCCGCATTTCATTATGAAAGGGTGATTTTATCACGATTGTATTTCCAGAATGCCATGACGGTGATTTACGGAAAGTACAGAAAATTATTTGATGGAGGGTACATTATGGTACCAGTATTAATTAAAGATTTACTTACATCTGACCCGGACGGACGCAGTGTAAAAGTATGCGGTTGGATTCGTTCCGTGCGTGACTCAAAAGGTCTTGTTTTTATTCAGGTTAATGACGGAAGCTGTTTTGCTAACATTCAGCTTACATTTGACCGCAACAATCCTTCCAATAATGCAAATGTAAACAATATCGAAGAAAATCTCAAAAAATTGAGTACGGGTGCATCTGTTCGTGCCGAAGGTCTTCTTGTAAAAAGTCCTGCAAGCGGACAGTCTGTAGAAGTTACTCTCGAAAATCTCGAATGTCTTGGTGTTTGTCCACCAGAAGAATATCCTCTTCAGAAAAACCGCATGAGTATGGAATATCTCCGCGAAAATGCTCATCTTCGTGCAAGAACAAACACTTTTGGTGCAGTTTTCCGCGTAAGAAACCAGATGGCATTTGCCGTTCATTCATTCTTCCAGGAAAGAGGTTTCCAGTATGTAAATGCCCCTGAAATTACCTGTTCCGATTGTGAAGGTGCAGGAGAAATGTTCCAGGTAACAACATTAAGTCTTGAAAAAATTGCAGAACTTGGTGTTAAGGCTGGAATTGGCGGCATGAAAGTTGAAGATGCTCATAAGATTGTTGATTACAGCAAGGATTTCTTTGGTAAAAAGGCAAGCCTTACAGTTTCTGGTCAGCTTGAAGCAGAAACAATGGCAACTGCATTAAGCCGAGTTTATACATTCGGACCTACATTCCGTGCAGAAAATTCAAATACACCTCGTCATCTTTCTGAGTTCTGGATGATTGAACCTGAAATGGCCTTCTATGATTTGGATGATGACATGGATATTCAGGAAGATTTCGTAAAATATCTTCTTAACTGGGCACTTACAAAATGCCGCGAAGATCTGGAATTCTTTGATAAACGCATTCAGCCAGGCCTTATCGAAAGTCTTGAAAAAGTTGCAAAGGCAGATTTCGTTCGTATTTCTTATACAGACGCAATCAAAAAACTTGAAGAAGCAGCTGAAAAAGGTGCAAAATTTGAATTTAAGCCTTACTGGGGATGTGACATCGCTACTGAACACGAGCGTTATCTTACAGAAAAGATTTTCGGTTGTCCTGTAATGGTTTTCAATTATCCAAAGGAAATCAAATCTTTCTATATGAAACAGAATGATGATGGAAAAACTGTAAAAGCTGTTGATGTTCTTGTTCCTGGAATCGGCGAACTTATTGGTGGTTCTGAACGCGAAGAAAATTACGATAAACTTCTTGCTGCATGTAAAGAACGCAAAATGGATATGTCAAATTATGAATGGTATCTGGATTTGCGCCGCTTTGGTTCAGTTCCTCATTCTGGTTTTGGCTTGGGATTTGAACGCCTTATCCGCTACGTAACTGGTATGGAAAACATCCGCGATGTAATTCCTTATCCACGTGCTCCAAAACTGGCAGATTTCTAATTTTTTAATATTCATGATTCACGCATTCCCTGTTTTTGTACGGGGAATGCGTTTATTTTACTGTTTGAAAGTTAGCTTTGAGTAAAGATTAATGCAGAAAAAGACCCCCGACATAGTTTTCAAAGTTTCACAGCGTTTCGTAAAAGCGGCACAGTTCTTGTATCTTTCTATATCAAATTTTAATAATAATAATCTTTGGGAAAGTGCATCGTCGTGTTCGTTCGGTTTTCTTTTTTCTTTTGTTCCAATCATACTCATAATCGTAACTATTCTTGCAAATATATTGAATGTTTCGCCGGTTGTAATGAATTATGTCCTTTCTTTTGGAGAATCGGTTGAAGAAATATTTGATATACGACCTATTATTAATAACATACGTAATATAAAAATAATCAGTCTTGTCGATTTTCTTCTTGCTGTCTGGGTAATATGGATGGCAAGAAAACTGTTTCTTTCCATTGTACAGGGTATGAATCGAATTTTCCGTGCTGTTACTTCACGAAAAGGATTCTTTAATCAGGTTCTTACATTTCTTTCTGAATTTGTAATTGTCGTTGTGTTTGTAATCCTTATGTTAAGTTCTTTTCTTATGAATAAAATTCTTGATTTGCCTTTTTTTCAGATTATTCCACAATCGTTTCCGTGGCTTTTTAAGAAAAGTTCAAATATTTTATTTTCAATTCTTCTTTATTTTATGCTGTTTATTTTTTCACTTTATGTTTACAAAGTGATTTCTGGAACTCATCCTAAATTCCGCATTTGTGTTTTTTACAGTGCAATGAATACCGGAAGTTTCTATGTGTTTTCCTGGTTTTTGAACCGTTTTCTTAATATTTCGAATTACAACATCATTTATGGAACGATTAGTACGCTTATCCTCCTCATGATGAAAGCATATTTCTTTTTTGTAATTTTTATGTTTTTTGCCCAGATGGTTTATGTCAGTCAGTTTTTTGATAACCTTCTTTTGTCTGAATTATACCTGTTGCCAGAATCAGAAGCTCCGGGCATTGCGGCTTTTTTCAGGCGTACAATGTTCATAAATCCTTCTGTACTGCAAACGGCTGATAACACAGTTAAACTTCTTGAAGGCGAGATTCTGTATGAAGAAAATTCTTATGATAAAAATGTTTACTATTTAAAGCAGGGTAGAATTGTTGAAAGCCGTGGTGAAAATAGTGTTTGTTTTGAACAGGGCGATTTTTTTGGTGAACTTGACTGCATACTTCACCGTGCGCGTTACGGTACTGCAGTTGCACAGACTTCCTGTGAACTCATGAAGCTTCCTAAACGTCAGTTTATAGAACTTGTAAAACAGAATCCTGCAGTTGCTGTAAAGGCTCTTTCGCGGGTTTCTGATTATACAAAAATGCTAGATATTGAGAATGTAAAAACACTGTGATAGACTTTAAAAGGTATTCATTTTGGAGGTGAATAATATGAAGAAAATCGTTTCAGCAGCCGCTGTTGTTCTTGCACTCGTTCTTGCCGGTTGTGGCGGAGAAAAAGAACCTGTTGTAAAAATTGGTGTTTATGAACCTGCATCTGGAGATAATGGTGCTGGTGGTAAACAGGAAACCCTTGGAATTCAGTATGCTAATTCCATTACTCCTAAAGTTGAAATTAACGGAAAAGAGTATAAAGTTCAGCTTGAAATTGTTGATAATGAATCTTCAAATGATAAAGCTGTAACTGCTGCTTCTGAATTGATTTCTAAAGGTGTTTCTGTTGTTCTTGGTTCTTACGGTTCAGGTGTTTCTATTGCTGCTTCTGATACTTTTGCAGCTGCAAATGTTCCTGCAATTGGTGTTACATGTACTAATCCACAGGTAACTCTTGGTAACAATCATTATTTCAGAATCTGCTTCCTTGATCCGTTCCAGGGTTCTGTTCATGCAAACCTTGCAAACGAACAGTTTGGCGCAAAAAAAGCTTATGCACTTGCAAAACTTGGTGATGATTATTCTGTTGGTTTGAGTAACTACTTTATTGAAGCATGTAAAAGACTTGGAATTGAAGTTGTTTTCGAACAGTTCCCAGACGGAACTTCTGATTTTGCAGCTTATGTAGCAAATGCAAAGAATAATAATGCTGATGTTTTCTTTGCTCCAACTTCAATCGAAGCTGCTGCCCTTATAATTGAACAGGCAAATACTCAGGAACTTGGAATACCTATTCTTGCTGCCGATACATGGGATTCAAACGTAATCCTTTCTGCTGCAAAAGGTACAAACGTAGATATTTATGTAACGACATTCTTTGTAGAAGGTTCAACAGATGCAAAGGTTGTAGAATTTGTAGATGGTTTCAGAAAGTATCTTAATTCAAATGCAATGGCAAAGACAAACAACGGTGGCGATGATGAAATTGCTGCAGTTTCTGCAATGGGATTTGATGCATACTATACTGCCCTCGCTGCTTTAAAAGCTGCAAATTCAACAAAACCGGAAGACGTAAAAGCTGCCCTCCCTTCTACAACATACACTGGTATTTCAGGAAGCATTACATTTGATAAGAATGGCGATGCCCTCCGTGATGTTGCTTATATTAAAAAAGTAAATGCACAGACAGGAAAATGGGACTTTATTGCAGTTCAGAAAGTTAGATAATTAGTTTTATACTGATTTAATGATATACCGGGCTATCTGAAACCGAAAAATTGTATTGCGGCAGATAGCACCGGTTCGATTTATGAATAAAAAAAGGATTATTCACAAATGAATTTTTTACAAACATATCTTCCGTATATTCTTCCAGGTATTTCTACAGGCGGACAATATGCTCTTATAGCAATCGGTTATACAATGGTTTACGGAATTCTCCGGCTTATTAATTTTGCACACGGTGATGTATTTATGGCAGCCGGTTTAATAATGATTTATTCTTATACAGTGCTTCCTTTATGGCTTGCAATCCCTTTTACAATTATACTGACGGTGCTTTTGGGATTTGCCATTGAAAAAATAGCCTACAGACCTTTAAGAACGGCACCTCGTATGTCAATTATGATTTCTGCAATCGGTATGTCT
>CAMOWQ010000162.1 GCA_946628495.1 uncultured Treponema sp.
ACTGTGCGTTTCCGATTACGTTGACCCGTTAATCTATAATCCGAAGGCAAAAGAATTCTTTCCTGACATTGATTTAATTCTTTGTGCAGGAGATTTGCCTATGGATTACATTGATTACATCGTAACCATATTCAATAAGCCTACTTATTTTATTTTCGGAAACCACAATCTTAAAGAATTTCATCATTATCACAAAAATGCAGATGCCTTTATGGCACCAACAGCAGACCGTTTTGGAGAAAACTATCACTACTGCGGCGCAACTTATGCAGGATTTAAATCAATTGCAGATTTCAATCTTTCTTTTTACGAACCATCCACAGGAAAACGTACCCCCCTCCTTATTACAGGAATTTCGGGTTCATTAAAATACAACAACGGTCTCAACCAGTATTCAGACAGACACATGTACTTTAAGCTTCTCATGCTTATTCCATCACTTATTAAAAATAAAATAAAATACGGACGATATACCGACATTTTTCTTACACATGCTTCTCCGCGTCATATTCACGACCACGAAGATCCGTGCCACAAAGGTTTTGACTGTTTTAACTGGTTTCTGCAGAAATTCCATCCAACCTATATGGTTCACGGACATATTCACCTTTACGACATGAGGGAAGAACGATGCGGTGTTTATTACGGAACAAATGTCGTTAATGCCTATGCTCATTGGGTAATTGAATTTCCAATGACAAGCAATAATTCAGAATCAGAAAAGACTGCAGAAAATGCAGATAAATCACAAACTTTAACATCAGATATAAGGAACTAAAATTGTCAGGATTCGCAAGCGCACAGTCAGAAGAAGATTTCTCTCGGGCACGCAACAAAGCCCTTTTCAATGAAATACAGCATTTTCTTTCTCCAGAAGAAGCATCTCTTATTTCGCTGAATGACGTAAAACAGCTTATAAAACCCATGAATGAAACGTATCTGGGAATGAAAGTTATACCGATTGACAAAATTGTAGGAAGCGAAGGCCGCTATAAAGATTTTGACAATCATTTTTTTCCAAAAAACGCATTTCTTAAAAACCGCTGGGAACACGTAGATGAAGCTGTAATAAATTCTGTAATACTACCTCCTATTAAAGTCTATGAACTTTCGGGGCTTTATTTTGTCAGGGACGGAAATCACAGGGTTTCTGTTGCAAAATCAAAGGGAACTGAATTTATTGATGCAGAAGTTGTCTCACTTCAGAGTGAAATTAAACTGAAAAAAGCTGATACACTCAAAGATATAATCAAACAGATTATCAATTATGAAAAAAGGGTATTCTACAGCGAGACAAATTTCGGAGATATTACGGAATACTGGTGTCTGGATTTTTCTACTCCAGGACGCTACGACGTTATCTATAATCATATTCTTACTCACAAATATTATATAAATCAGAAACAGGAAGAAGAACTTTCTATGGAAGATGCAATTCTTTCATGGTTCAATACAGTTTATCTGCCTATAGTTTCCACAGTCCGCGACAAACATATCTTAAGAAGTTTCCCAAAAAGAACTTTAAGCGATATGTATGTATGGATAGTACGCTATTGGGATGAATTAAAGACAAAATTCGGCACTAATCTTTCAATTGATGAAGCAGTTATAGATTTCAAGAAGAATTTCAAGATTCCGTTTTATAAAAGAATTCTTAACTATTTCAAGAGAATTATTCTTAGAAAGAGCCTGAACGAAATGGAAAACACAAATGAAAATAAAAACGATTTTAATTCAGAGCTCAAAAATGATTTAAACAATAATTTACTATAGCAAAACATATACAGGATTTTTCGTATTTTTATTACGGTACAGGCATTACGGTGCTTTTACTTCTTAAAAAACTTGACTGCTGTATTTTTCAATGCTACAATTTAATAATAAGTGGCAGATTTTACACTGCCCTTTTATTTCAAAAAAAGGAGACGGACTAATTGAATTCCATAGATTCATTCATTAATGCACCCCTATTGATTTCTGCGGGAATTGGTGTCCTGATACTGCTATTTTTACTAATCATTAGATTAAGAAACACAGTAAAATCCAGTTTTATTTATTTTATTATAGCGGGAATTTTAGTAATAGGTGCTCTGTATACCTATTCTTCTCAGCAGCTGTTCTCATTTGTAATTGCTGTAATTGCCGCTGAAGTTGTTGCCCTTCCTTATGCCGTCATAAAGGCGTTCGATAATCCAATAAAACGGGAAGAAAAGAAAGCAGCTAAAAAAGCAGCAGAACTGTCGCTTGTGAATAATCAGGATTACGTATCAAAAGAATATGTCCGTGAACTTGAAGAAAAGCACGAAAAACTTCTCGAAGTTAATAAAGAACTTATCTCAAAAGTATCTACATTCTTTACAAATGATAATAACATGGAAGGTTTCCTTGAATATTGTAACAAGCTTATAACGGAAAAAGTTTCTGCCGATGGATGCGTTATTCTTATGGCAGATGATTATGACAACACACTTTCCGTAAAATCACTTACAGGAAATTTCCCTCCTTGTTACAAACTTCCAGATGATTTACCGCACAAACCAATCAGAGTAGAGACAAACTTAAGATATGCACAGTTCCCTCTTAAAGAAAATATTTTTGGAGACATGTTTACCTCGGGTGAACCAGTCCTTATTGCAGATTCTGTAAGAGATCCACGCGTATATCAAAATGGTCCGGAAGAATTCCTTAGAACCGGAAGTTATATTTTTGTTCCTATCAAGCAGAAAGAAGGAACTGTCGGCATTATTGCTCTTGCAAGAGTTCCACAGAGTGAAAAATTCAGTAAAAAAGAATTCAATACCGCAACAATTATTGCAGATGCAATTGCAAACGCAATGAAACCAATGTACAGTTTCCTGACTTATGCAGAACGCGCAGAATTAAACAAAGGCGGTGACATTGCTTCTAAATATCAGAAAGATTTGATTCCGCAAAAACTGCCTGTAATCAAAGGGCTTCAAATTGGCTGTTTCAGCAATCATAATGAAAATGTCTGTGGTGATTATTACGATGTAATTCCATCAAGAAAAGATAGAATTTCTTTTATAGTAGCCGATGTAGCAGGAAAAGGTATGAATTCCCTCGTTATCATGGTAATGTTAAGGGCAATTTTAAGACTTGCAGTTAATACGGCTCAAAGTGCATCAACAATTCTTTCATGGACAAACAGAGGTGTATGCAGCGACAGTTCAAAAATTGACCATTTTGCAAGTGTATCCCTCTTAAATTATGATGCAACAAAAAGCGAAGTTCAGATTTCAACATGCGGTAGTAATCCTGTTTTCCACCTCGACAGCTCAACTAACCTTATAAAGCAGATTTCGAAAAATTCTGAGCCTCTAGGCGTTGATAAGGAAGCTGTTTACGAAGACATGGTAATTCCTGTAAAATCTGGTGATATTTTGGCAATCTGTACAGACGGTTTGTACGAAGCTTTGAACGAAAACGGTGTTCAGTACTCAACCAACAGACTCTGTCAGGTAATTACAAGAAATAACAGTGCAAGTGCAAAGGACATTTCTTCAAAAGTAAAGGATGATTTGAAAAAATTCTGTGCAAGCACGCAGCAATACGATGACCAAAGTTTCTTGGTTATTAAAATTCAGTAAAAAGGAGACATAAATGGAGCTTAAAATAAGGAAGAATGGTGATGTTTACATTATTGATGTAACAGGTGAAATGGATCTTTACAATTCCTACAAGCTTAAGGAACTTGTAATGAAAATGCTCGAAAAAAATGTAAAGAACTTTATCATTAACCTTGAACAAGTTGATTACATTGACTCTTCTGGAATTGGAGCATTGATATATATCTGTTCTACAATCAAGAAGATGAACCTGAAGCTTGCAATTTCAAACATTCATGGTTCTGTAAAAAAAGTAATTGAACTTACAAAACTCATGGGCTATTTCCCTATTGCAAACAGCCTTGATGAAGCACTTCTCATGGTTAAAGAATAAAAGAAATCGAATAAAAAAAGAGATTTATTTAGGAGTATCTAATTATGCAGGAATTTAAAGAGCTGAGATCGGATGAGAATGACCCTTTATTTGACAAGACAAATATGCTGAAAAAGGAATTCGCTTCGGACTTCAGACAAATTCGTTATTTTACCTTGCTTATCGTACAGTCTGCACCAACCGAAATAAAAGAATTAAACCTTCTTGAACAGCAGATTAGCGAAGTTATTAAAAACGCAGTAAAACATGGAAACCATTGTGACAGAAACAAAAAAGTAACTGTATGGTATTCATTCAGTCCTACACATGCACATATTATCGTTCAGGACGAAGGTGAAGGTTTCCAGGATTTGGAAAAATGGAACGAATTTAACAAAAAACGTCTTGAATGTCTTCACAACAATGACTTTATGGAACTTTCTAATTACGTTTCATTCCGAACAAAAGAATCTGACAGTCAGGATGGTGGAAACGCTCTGTTTGCCGCTCTTGAATATTGGAACGGTGGTTTTGTTTATAACGGAAAAAGAAATGCTGTTGCCATGCTTAAAAAATATCAGCAGAAATATCATAACGCAACAGACGGTGAATAATTATTAAAATAAAACCTGTAAGAATATGATTTGCGAAAGACTGCTGCTAGTATTTATCTTCCTTAACTTTTTTTGAGTTAAGGATTATAGATAACAGAAACAGTCTTTTTTTTTGACATTCAAATGA
>CAMOWQ010000163.1 GCA_946628495.1 uncultured Treponema sp.
AACCTACCAATGATGGTTTTGCAGACCAGTCCCTTACCGCTTGGGTACCACACCAAAAAGGTTTCTAAAATATATCAGAAATGCATGTGTGTGTCAATGCATGAACTGTGTTTTATAAAACTTTTATAATTTATATTCAAAATTCACAGAAAATTTAAATGCACTTGAATGCAGATGGAATGTAAATTTAAAATCTGTTTTAAGACTTGCAGAAGATAAAAGTCCGATTACAGGTGTAAATCCAAAATCTGCAATTATATAGAATGAATCATCAATCGTCGTGTTTAAGAATGCATTGTAAAGATATGCAAAATTTCGTAAATCAGGCAGTGCAACGGAGTTAATATCATAGACAAGTGAATAATCATAGCCAAGTTTGATTCCTATTCGCGAAAAATAGAAATTCAACAGTGAAAAACCGTTTTGAATTTCCTTGCCGAAAATAAGAATTTCTGTGCTTACATCAAATGCCGTGCCGTTAGTTTTAAAAAGTTCAAGGTTTACTTCTGTTGGAAAACATAAAATTGTATTGTTATTGTCTTTAAATGGCAGTAATTGCGGAATTCGTGCATTTGCATAGAATCCAAGGTTTATTTGAGAAGCTGTCTTAAATATTTTAGAATTAAAAATAGGTTTGCTTTTTCCGTCGTCTGGAAGATTGTAGTCCCAGATGAAATTTGCAATCAAACCGGCTGAAAGTCCCCTCTGTTCATAAGGTGAAAATCCGAATTGATGAATATTAGAATATTCAATCATATAAGAAAAAAGATAATCCTGATATGCTTTATCTAAAGGCGTAAAATTCGGAAGGGCAGGGTAAATATCTGCTTTATAAACTTCTCGGTATTTTGTAGAAATCGTGAAATCCGATTCAATTTCCATTGTAAGTTTTCTAAAATTCATGCCGAGTGGAAGCGTCCATTTTCCACCGAGCAGGGTTCTTAAAAGATAGTCGCCGCCTTCTGTTGATTTGTAAAGGCATCCAAGAGAAAGGTCAATTGGCGTTGAAGTGTTTTGAAAAAGCACCGAAGTACTGAAATCACGAATTTTCATGATTTCCTCTTCCTGTCGTTCAATAATTTCTTTTTCTGTAGGATTTGTCAGTTTTTCAAAAGAGTGCGGCAAAAATCCAAAGCCAACAGAAAGAATTAATGCATTGTTTGAAAAAGGATCTGTCTGTGCAAGAAAAGAAAGACCAAGACCCGGCCAGTATTCAACACCGTCTCTTATGGAAAGTTCATAAACAGGCATCATTGGAATGATTGTTCCGTTATACATATAATTAATCGGATGATATTTTTTGAGCTGATAGTCATCGAGAAAATATATCTTCTTCTTTTCGTCAGTAATTTTTGTGAGTAAAGGCGTATCATCTTTATAGTTTAAGATTTGAATTTCAGGTTCGGTCTGTTCAATAAAAGACGCATTTTTAAAATTAAGTTTGTCGAATGTAATTTTTCGAATTTCACCGTGATTGTATTTTATTGATGAGTAATAAAGTTCACTTTCTTTTATGATAGGATAATTAATTCCGCCGGAAATTGAGTCGCATAAAAGCCAGAGCTGTGCGGGATTATCCAGATGATTCAAGAAGAAAAAGCCAAATTTAGAGAAAGGTTCATCATCCTGTGCAATATACTGAAAAACAAGAAGTTTATCCTTGAATGTTGAGTTGTAAGGATTTGAAGTTACGTTAAGGTTTTTGACGGCATTAATAGGTTTTCCATTTATATCAAGAATTGTATAAAGCTGTTCGCTGGTGTTTTCAAGATTTAGTTTGTACAATTCATTTCTGTTGTCATGATTTAAAATTCCAAACAGAATTGTTTTTGAAGGAGAAGAAAGGGAAAAAAGATTAACGTCGGAATTAAAATCTCTTGTGTATAAAAGTTCTTTTTTGTTTTTAGGATTAACGCCTGTCTGTTCATATTCAACAAGGTTGTTTATTGAAGAGCAGGATAAAATATTAAGAGAGGAATGGTTTGTTTTGTTTTCTATTCCTGCAATTGCTACAAAATCATCATATTGAACAAAACATGCATCTTTAAGCGAATACGAATCGTGCAGAAATATACGTCGCTTTATATCAAAAATCCATACGCAGTTTTTCTTTAAATTATCACGTAAACCGTTTTTTATGAACGACACTGCAAGAAATCGTCCGTTTGAAGAAAGCGAAAGTTTTGTTACATCGTCGGCAAGAAAAAGAAGCTGTCGGCCTTTAAAAAAACTGTCCGGATTATAAATTGAAACTTCATGTCTTATGTCATCATACCAGATAAGACCGTAAGGAGAAGAAAGAATGTTCGTATATAAACCGCGGTTGTCGTTTGGCAAAAGTTCATCAGAGGCTTCTTCAAGATATTGAATGTGTTCAAGTTCCTGAGGAAGTGGAATTGAATCTGCAAAATCGGACCATGCGTTTTCCAGAAAGTCGCCGTAAATTTTGTAAAAAATACCTTTGTGAAAATAAAAATGAAAATTTCCACATTCCTGCCAGAATTCATAGAGTTTTTCAAAACCGTAAGCCTGAATAAGATATGCTGTGAATGCACTTCCGGCTGCTTTTGAAAGATATTTGTCAGGATAGATGTCCATTGCTCCGTATGCCTGAAGAGCTGTTGGAAATGTTCCTTCAAGTTTTGCCTGTGAAAGAATTTGCAGGAAAAATTTGTCGTTTAGTTTGCCCTGACCTTCATAATAAGAAGATTCTTCGGTCTGCTGAATGCCTTCCAGCAATGAAAAAGGCATATTTGTAAGAAAAACAGGTTGGAAAGCATGAACCGGAATGATTTTACTTAAAAAATATGCAGTTTTTCCCTTTATGGACTGGCATACTGCATGAACGACTTCGTTGTAAAAATTTCCGAGCATTATGTCAGAAAAGACTGAATCATCCTGTGAATATGCGGCTTCATATATAAGAATTCTGTTGTATGGAATTGGACTGTAAGTTATAGAAAAACAGTCGGAATCCGGCGATATGATGACGGGCATTCTGAATGTATGTTCAAGTCCGTATTTTTCTGCGGCATTTTCAAAAAGACTGTCGCCGTTGTCTGCAATTAGTTTTGCCGTTCGTGCACTTTCTTCTGAAAAGAGAATGTCAAAATATTGTGTAGAAAGCATGTGTACTTTCCGGGGAACAATCATGCTTCCTGCGGAAAGTAATGCGGTTGCGAAAAATGTCAGAAATATTAAGGTTATGCTTTTTTTGTGCATTACAGCCATTTATTTTCTGCTTGCGGCAGCTTATTTGCAGAATTCTTCCAGCACCTTCTTGTAGATTGCAAGACCTTCTTCAATTTCTTTGTCGCTTATGTTAAGAGGAGGAAGGAATCTTACAACATCTGAACCTGCTGTTGTAGTGCATAGTCCGTAATCAAGACATTTTACTTCTATGTCGAGTGGCTTTATAGAAGAATCAATCTGAGTTCCAATCATAAGACCTTTTCCACGAACATCTTTTACAATAGGAAGGTTCCAGCTTGAAATTGCTCCTCTTATATAATCACCTGCATGATTTACTCTGTCAAGAAAATCTGAATCGCTTACTGTTTCTGCAACGACAAGACCTGCAGCACATGCAAGCGGGTTTCCTGCAAATGTTGACTGATGATCTCCTGCAGCAAAAATATCTGCGGCTTTTCCTCTGAAAAGACAAGCTCCCATTGGTACGCCACCTGCAATGCCTTTTGCAAGTGTAACGACTTCCGGTTCAAAACCAAGAGCATCGCTTGCAAGGAAGGTACCGGTTCTTCCTATACCTGTCTGAACTTCATCTGCCATAACAATTGCGCCTGCTTTTCTTGCAGCTTCTGCGGCGGCCATTGCCCATTCCTTTGAAATAAGGTTTACGCCGCCTTCGCCCTGAATGCATTCTATAAAAAGGGCTGCTGTCGTATCATCAAAAGCATCTTTGAGGGCTTCAAAATTGTTTGCTTCTATGCATTTAAATCCCTGAGGATATGGTGCAAAAGAATCAGGGTGGAATCTGTCCTGACCAGTTGCAGTTAATGTAGCAAGTGTTCGTCCGTGGAAAGAAGATTTTAATGTAACGATAGTCTTTCTTTTGTCGCCGCCGTTAAGCTGTCCGTATTTTCGTGCAAGCTTTATTGCAGCTTCATTTGCTTCTGCACCTGAGTTTCCAAAATATCCGTGTTCAAATCCGGTAATTTTAAGAAGCAGTTCGGCAAATTCCAGTCCGACGTCAGAAAAATAATAATTTGAAATATGAATTTCTTTTGCAGCCTGTTTTTGAATTGCCTTTACAAGAGGTTTGTAGTTGTGTCCAAGACAATTTACGCCGATACCTGCTATAAAATCAATATAACGACGACCGTTCACATCATAAAGAGAAGAACCTTTGCCTTTTGCAAATGTAATGTCGAAACTTCCGTAGTTATTCAAAATCATTCTGTCCATACGCACCTCCAGAATATGTGCTGCCTGTTTTGCGTGATGATGTAAACTCTCTTCAAAATAATAGAAAGTATTTTACTGAAAAAACGATGTGCTTTCAATCATAGAGAAAAGAACAACCAGAGCAAACGCATTATAAACATGAATACACAAAAAATCGCTGCCAGTCAAAAAA
>CAMOWQ010000164.1 GCA_946628495.1 uncultured Treponema sp.
AAGAATATTCCTGAATTTCCTTTGACATAATCATACTTGGAAGAAGAGCACCACGAAGCATTACACACATAACGGTATTTTCGATTTTGTGGTCAATATCAGGAATTTTATGAACTGCATAGTTCTGAACTGGGAATGTTACCGGAGTTTTTACAATGATATGACCTTTTTTATCAGAATGCTGGTCTGTATATGCCATGCGGAAAAGCATTTCGTATGCACGCTGGCTGTAATACATGAATTCCTGATGGTCAGTGCGTTCATCGCGGAGTTTTGAAATTACGCGTGAACATTCTGCGTGAGCACCTTCTTCTGTAACAAAAGAATAAACTTTGATATTAGGATGCTTTTCGCAGATTTTCTGCATTTCATGTCCCATTCTATCGTAACCGTCAATGATTTTCTGTTCATCAACAGGCTCAAAGGATTTCATTGTATCTTTGAACATTACTTCCAGATTTTTCAAATCGCTCATATCTTCAGCTGTAAGATATCCGTCTAAATCCTCTGCCTTAAGAATAATCTTGTCCTGTGCCATTAATTTCCTCCAAAATTGGTTGATGTAAATATTGAATTTATTGATTCTGTTTTTAATTCATATTCTTTAATTATAAGTTCATTTTCCGTAATTTCAAAATCTTCAAAAGAAGCAGAACCGAAAAACATTGTAAGCATTGATTTTGCTGCTTTCAGATATTTATCATTTTCAAACGAAAGATGCAGATTAATTTTCTTTGATTCAAGAGAAAGAACACCTTTTATATATGATACTTTCAAATCTAATTTTATGCCAAGAAACTTTTTTAAAAATTCCTTTGAATTATCAGTATAAAAAGTTACATCCTTATCGGTTGAATTAAGCCATGTTGAAAACAAATCTGTATCAGGTTCTATTAGATTTGCAACTGAAAAATCTGCTGATAAATAATTATTAATCATAGAAGGCATCTTATCAGAAACGCAAATCACTCCCGAAAAAGGCATATAAATTGAACAAAAATCATTTGAATGATATTGAACAGTCTGTTTTGTATCAGGAACTTTATAGTTCTGTTTTTTCCATCCTTTTTTAGGAGTAAGAACTGCATTTAAATATGCACTCGGGATATCTGTTTCTGCAGCAATTTGAAAAGCACCTTCTTTTGGCAAACCGATATAAACTTTTCTTAAATGTTTTAAAATTGAATCAATGTCGTTTTCTTCAAGATGAACCTTTTTAGGCTTCGAATCATTTTCATTCAAAGCCTGCTCAGAGTCATTCTGATTTGAACTGCCGTTAAAGTTTGCCATGACAATTTCTTTAACGACTTGTTCATTTCTTTTTACGGGAATACAAACAAAAAGATTGCAATCCCTATCAAGCATTTGAACAGGTTGTACAGCAGCTTTACCAGGAACCGATGTACAGCCTGAAATTAAAATAACACTTGTCGATAAAACTAAAAGTAAAAATAGAATTCGACAGATAGAATAAAATGATAAAAAAACTTTACGCTTTTTCAATCTTAATACTCCATTTCTTATCATCACAATCTATTTCTACAGGAAGTGCTGCATCACTGAAATTAGCAGTTACAGCCAAAGTTTCCGTACAAACAAGGCTGTTAAACATTTCAAATGCAGCCTTCAATTCAGCATCTCCATTATAGTAAAGTTTAATTCTATCTGTTACATTTAAGCCGGACTCTTTACGAAGATTCTGAATTCCACGGATAAGGTCTCTGATATAACCTTCTTTCTTTAGTTCATCTGTAATTTTTGAATCCAAACCAACAGTTAAAGTTCCGTCGTTCAAAACTTTAAGGTCATCTTTTTCAAAGCGTTCAACGATAACTTTTGTTTCATCAAGTTCAACATTAGTTCCGCCAACTTCAATGCTAAGTTTTGTTCCTTCAAGAATTGACTGAATCTGTTCGCTTGTGAGTGTTGCAATAATGCCTGCAGCCTGCTTCATCAAAGGTCCAAGTTCTTTTCCAAGAACCTTGAAGTTAGCCTTTGCCTTGTATTCTACAAGTTCGTCTTCGCGGTCGTGGAATTCAACTTTTTTAACGTTCAATTCTTCGCGGATAGAATCTTCCATTTCGGCAAGAACACGTTTTTCGTCAGGATTGCGTGTAACAAGTGCTACGCTTGCAAGTGGCTGACGGTTCTTGAGGTTGAACTGGTTACGGAGGCTGTGTCCCATAGAAACTGCCTTCTGAACAGTTGCCATCTTGAATTCAAGTTCTTCGTTAATCCATGCTTTGTTAGGTGTTGGATAATCGCAGAGATGAACAGATTCTGCATCGCCTTCCACCTTAAGATTCTGGTACATTTCTTCTGTAATGAATGGAACAAATGGAGCAGCTACTTCTGCAAGAGTTTTCAGTGCAATATAAAGTGCTTCGTATGCTTCTGCTTTATCGCTGTCATTTTCTGATTTCCAGAAACGGCGGCGGCTGCGGCGGATATACCAGTTGTTCAATTCATCAATGAATTTTACGATTGGGTCAATTGAACCAGACAAATCGTAGGCATCCAGTGCAGCTGAAACTTCTTTAATAAGATTCTGTGTAATTGACAAAAGCCATGCATCCAAAGGATTTGAAGGTGTTTTGTTGTCAAAAAGGTGTCCTGTAGGAGCTGCCTTATCGATATTTGCATAAGTTACAAAGAATGAATAAGAGTTCCACCAAGGAATGATGATTGATTTCAATACTTCGCGTACACCATCATCTGAATAGCGGATTTCGTCTGCCTTTACAACTGCTGAATGCATTAAGAAAAGACGGATTGCATCTGCACCAAACTTGTTGATTGCTTCAACAGGGTCTGTATAGTTACGCAAAGATTTTGACATCTTTCGTCCGTCTTCTGCAAGTACGATTCCGTTTACGATACAGTTTTCGAAAGCAGGCTTGTCGAAAAGCTGTGCTGCAAGAACTGTAAGTGTATAGAACCATCCGCGGGTCTGGTCAAGACCTTCTGAAATGAAGTTTGCCGGGAAGTTCTTTTCGAATTTTTCTTTATTTTCAAACGGATAATGTACCTGAGCGTAAGGCATGCTACCTGATTCGAACCAGCAGTCAAATACTTCTGGAATACGCTTCATTGTGCCTTTTTTACACTTAGGACAAGTGAAAGTGATTTTATCTACAAACTGTTTGTGAAGATCTTCCGGGTAAGTTCCGCTCAAATCTTTGAGTTCCTGGCGGCTTCCTACACAAAGAGTGTGCTTACAGTCCGGGTCATCACAACGCCAGATTGGAATAGGGTTACCCCAGTAACGGTTACGGCTTACTGCCCAGTCGCGTGCCCCTGCAAGCCACTTACCAAAGCGACCTTCCTTAATATGTGAAGGCTGCCAGGTAATTTTTGAGTTTGCACGGAGCAAAACATCGTGGTAATCTGCAACCTTTACAAACCATGAACCGATACCGCGGTAAATCAAAGGAGATCCACAGCGCCAGCAGTGAGGATATGAGTGAACGATAGAATCGCGTTTTACAAGTTTCCCCTCTTCCTTAAGGCGCTTCATGATGTCTTTATCAGCATCTTTTACAAAAATGCCCTGATAATCTGGAACTTCTTTTGTGAACTTACATTCAGCATCAATTGGTTCAACGTTTGGAACGCCGGAACCACGGAATACCTTGTTATCTTCTTCACCAAAGGCTGGAGCAATATGAACGATACCAGTACCGTCTTCTGTAGAAACGTATTCTGCATTGAACATGCGGAAAGCACCCTTTTCGCACTTCTGTCCAGACATTTCTTCGCAAACTTTAGGGTCTTTAAGGTTAGCAAAATATGGGAAAAGTGGTTCGTATTCTGCACCAATGAAATCTTTACCTTTCTGACGGTAAATAATTTCGTAACCTGATGCATCTTTGTAATAAGCGCTCAAACGTGCTTCTGCAAAAATGTAATAATCGCCGCTTTCTTTATCCAAAATCTTTACGTAGTCGATTTCAGGACCCATACACAAACCAAGATTGCTTGGCAAAGTCCATGGAGTTGTTGTCCATGCAAGGAAGTAAGTTTTTCCGTTTGCCATATCAGGGTCATTTACGCCTTCTGGAGCCTTAGTAATCTTAAAGCGAACAGTTACAGTCTGGTCCTGAACATCTTTATATCCCTGAGCAAGTTCGTGAGTAGAAAGAACTGTAGAACAGCGTGGACAGTATGGAAGAATGTATTTTCCTTCGTAGATGAGGCCTTTATCCCAGAGAGATTTTGCAACCCACCAGATAGATTCCATGAATTCAGGATTCATTGTCTTGTAATCATGGTCAAAATCGACCCAGCGTCCCATACGTGTAATAGTTTTGCGCCATTCTGAAGTATATTTAAGAACAGAAGCCTGACAAGCTTCGTTAAATTTGTCGATTCCGTAATTTTCGATTTCGTGCTTAGAGTTTAATCCAAGCTGTTTTTCAATCAGGTTTTCAACCGGAAGACCATGACAGTCCCAACCGAAACGGCGTTCTACACGCTTTCCTTTCATTGTCTGATAGCGTGGAATAATATCTTTAATTGTTGATGGAATAAAATGTCCGAAGTGTGGGAGACCTGTAGCAAACGGAGGGCCAT
>CAMOWQ010000165.1 GCA_946628495.1 uncultured Treponema sp.
ACTTTGATTCAAAAAACAGGATTTCTGCCATAGCAGGCCTAAAATATTATCCAGATTTGTCTTTTATCGAAAAAATTGAATTGAATTATTCACTTATTACGCCTTTTACTTATACGCACTGGGATAATGAAGAATCTGGAAAAATAACATCAAACCTGTTCAATTATCAGAATTACACAAACTGTGGTGTTAAGATTGGTTCTCAGTTTGAACCTAATTCAGACATTTTTAGACTTGCAGCAACATTTACTCCTGTTAAAAACTTAAAATTAAATCTCGGATTTGATTTTATACGTCATGCAAATGTATTTGAATCAATAACAGACGAAGAAGCTTTGGATTATCTTCTTTCTGAAAAAGATACATTTTCTACAAACGGAACTGTTTTTGCGCATAATAAACTTCAGGATTGCAGAAATCTTGAAACAGCCTGGAATAAACTTAATTTCCTTACACAGGCAACACAATGCATTACAATACGACCTCAACTCAGTGCTGCCTACAGAATACCTTCCGTTTTTGGAAAACTTGATGTTTCATTTTCTTTGAACTACGCTTTTGAATACATTAAAAACAACGGTATTTCTTCAAACATTTATCCAGGCGGAGAAATAACAGTTTTGGAAAAAACAGATTCGGATGGAAAAACAACATACGAATATCACTGGCATAATAATTCCTATTCCGGCAAAGAAGAACTTACTTCTCACTCTGCAGAAATCGCTGGATTCTATAAAAACCAATGGATATCATCGTTGTCAGATACGATTAACAATCTTTTATCTTTCTATGTAACTATTTCATGGTAGAATGATTATAAATTCAAGGACATTATTTTATTATGACTGCAGAAGAATTTAAGAATTATTTAAAATCTAATTTTCCTCAGACAAGTTCTTTTCTTTCTGGATTAGCTCTTTTTTTTACAGATTTCTTTGTTCTTATTCTCTGTAATGGAATCGGTTTCTTTTTTGTAAATATATTTGCTTCTCATTATATTAATTTTAAATCATTTACAAACTATATTATTTTTATTCCATTTTTCCTTATTGTATTTGCATGTCTTGGTTTATATCCAGGAATTATGATTACTCACACAGATGAAGTAAAAAAATTCTGTATTGCAAGTTTCTTTTCGAATTTTTCAATCATACTTTCTATTTTCGTATCTGAATATAACCAGAATGTACTTGCCCGCAACATCATAAAAGACAGTAATACAATTGCTCTTATTGTTGCGTTTTTTATTTCGTTCCTTATGTCAATTATATTCCTGCCGGGATTCCGCGAAATAACAAAGAGATTTTTCTGTAAGTTTTCATGGTGGGGAGTTCCAGCTGTAATCTACACAACAGACAATAATGCAGACCTTATTTTAACACGCCTTATTAAAAACAGATTTCTTGGATATCACCCTGCAGTAATAATTGATTCATCCCTCGAAAAAGATGAAATTCGTTTTTATAAAGATTCAATACCAATTATTTCAGATAAAAGCGATTTGATTGATGTAATCCATTCTTATGTTATTAAAACAGCTTTTCTTGTTAATTACAAAAATGATGATAACATGATTATGGCAAATTATCGATATACAATCACTATTTCAAAATCGCAGCATTCATTTACGACAACTCAGGAGCTTAAGGATATCGGCGGTATTATCGGTTTTGCTTCTATACATAACCTTACATTCAAATCAAACATGGTTATAAAAAGATTAATCGACATTTCACTGATACTACTCTTTTCTCCAATTCTAGTGCCAGTTTTTCTTATTCTTATCGTGCTTACATTTATAACTTCTCCGGGACCTGTTTTTTACGGTCATAAACGAATCGGTAAAAATGATAAGGAATTCAAATGCTGGAAATTCCGCTCAATGTGTATAGATGCGGACAAAAAACTTGAAGAAATTCTTGCAAATAATCCTCAAATGCGTGAAGAATGGGAAAAGGAACGGAAATTTCAGAATGACCCTCGTGTTACAAAATTCGGCAAATTTCTTAGAAAAACAAGTCTTGACGAACTTCCTCAGCTTCTTAATATTCTTGCAGGTCAGATGAGTTTTGTAGGTCCTCGTCCTGTTACACGTCCTGAATTAAGTAAATACGGTGAATACAAGGATTATATTCTATCTGTAACACCGGGACTTTCAGGAATGTGGCAGACTTCAGGCCGTTCAGACACAGAATATGAGGAAAGAATTGCACTGGACACATATTATATTCAAAACTGGTCTATATGGCTTGATATATGGATTCTTATTAAAACTGTTTGGGTTGTACTAAAAGGTAGCGGAGCTTATTAATTTATGAACTTCAAGAAAAATCACATCTTTGCGGTTACTGCACTGTTTTATATATTTTGCGGACTTCTGTACTCAAATTCTGTTCATTTGACTCATATTGATTTTGAAATCACAGGTCTTACAAACCGTTATGCATTGGAACAAAAATTACATCAAACTATGTATTATGAAAATGAAATGAATTTTGTTTCAGAACAGGCTTTTGATTCCTTTATAAATGAATTAAAAAAGCAGCTTAATAATCTAAGGGCCTTTGATTCCATAAATGTAATAACAGAAAAAGATGATACCGATATCGAAACCACTGATAATGACTGCACTTCATATTATATAGTCGTTCAGCTTTTGGATTCATTTCATCTTTTAGCTTTGCCACATGTTTTAAGCTACAACTCTAACGACGGATGGAAACCAAAACTAAAAGTAAAGGACATGAATTTCTTAGGAACGCTAAATACCCTTTCAACAGATTTATTTACAACCATTCAATTCATGGAACCTGAATCCGAAAATTTTGACGTAAAATTAAAGGAATTCGGTGCAAATTTCAATTATGATTTTCCGTTCCGTCTTGCAATTTTTGATGCAACCTTTATTAATAATTATACATTTTCCTTAAAAGCAGACAGCGATTCTGAAAAAAATTTTCTGTTCAATATGAATTTAATGCCGGGAATAAAACTGTCTCTGCCAAAAAAGAATTATTCTTATGATTTTGTGTTCTATCAGCAGTTTGCCATAAATCCAAGTTACAATTATTTGGACGACACCTATTACTGCGGAGAAGACATGCAGTTTTCAGTTCCGTTTAAAATCTGCCAGCTTGATTATTTTGGCAATTTAAGTATAACTCCTTACGTTGATTTTGCATTCTACTGGGATCCTTTATCTAATAATGCAATTAATCCCGACAATACAGATTTATCAAGTCCAAAGCTAACTGCAGGATTTTCCGCTGGTACTTCCCGTATAGACTGGAATGATAATTTCCGTGAAGGAATAAGCATTTCATTTACAAATTCTTATTCATATAATTTTCAGAGAACAATGTTCTACCCTTTTATTTCCTCTGAAATTTCTTTCTACTGGAATCATTCTATCTGGGATTACAGCTTCTTAAATAAATTTGCCGTTAATTCAAGATTATATGCATTCACTTATTTTCTAGATCCTGATAATCCATTTATTTCAAAAGACGGTATTGCAATAGGTTCCAGACTTCGCGGTATTCGCGACGAACAGATTTATGAAGGCACGGACGATTGTAAAGCCTGTCTTGCAACTTCTGCAATTATTTTAAACCTGGATTTTCCAATCCGCCTGTTTACTACAAATTTTCAGAATGGATTTCTTAGATATTTAAATTTTGACATGCAGTTTTCACCATTCATAGATATTGCCCTTCTGTACAACAAGGTTACAAAAAGAATTTTCAATCCTAAAGACGGTTTTTACACTGCAGGCTTTGAAATTCTTGTTTATCCTGCAAAATGGTCAAGTTTTACTGTAAGAGGTTCAATCGGCTGGGATATAGGAAAAATTCTTTTCTCTAATCAGCTTGATACAAGCTGGCGTTCAGGTCTTAGAGATAAAGCTGAAATTTCAATTGGAATCGGTCTTCAATACTAGTCAGCCTGTAATCCGCCAAGTTTTACGGCTGCTTCTCTTCGCCAATATTCAACAGGACAATCTTTTACAAAAGCCGCAAGCAGTTCTTTTGAAAATGACTTATATCCTTCTTTTGCCGAAAGCTCACCCAGCAAAATAAAAGAGTACCATATATTGTTGTCGCTGCCCCATTCAAGAATATCATCATAAAAAGCTGTTTCTTTTAAGACTGAGGTTAATCCAGAATATATAAAACTTGAATTTCGGTTTTCAATAATCGTAAGGATTTTTGTATAACTCGTTATTACGGCAAGAGAACATAATTCAAGTGCCTTATCAAATTCATTAACGGAATAATAATATTCAGAAAGACGTATATATGATTCAAGAAAATAATAACCGTCTGCCCTGTATAATTCAAAGAATTTTTCTATCGTAGAATCAGTCGATTTTGAATTTTTCTGAGTTTTTATTGTTTGTAATATTGATTTACGCAGATATTTGTCTCCAAAGAATTTATCATCAGACAAAATATTCAATAACTGTTTTTCCATTTTTTCGTTATCATTTTTTAATCCACTGATTTCCGCAAGAAGATACAGAATCTCATATTTTTCATCAGGAATATCAAGG
>CAMOWQ010000166.1 GCA_946628495.1 uncultured Treponema sp.
TATTTTATCTGACAGTTTCGTCCTATTACAAAGCGAACTGCAATTGCCTGATAGAAAATGCGGCAGCCGTAACCCAGAATGCCGTTTACCATTTCAACTCCTTCTCCAATCTGTGTCGGTTCCTGTTCAGAAGAAAGAATTGATATGTTTTTCAGTTTTTGTGCGCCTTTGATATAAGCACATTTTCCAATTTTTGTGTCTTTTACAATGTTTGAATTTTTAAGAACAACATCGTCGTCAATAAAACCTCTTGTGTCGAGTTTTTTAGATGTTCCCTGTTCTGTAAGTTCTACAAAACGGTCTAAAAGTTCGTTGTCCCTTCTGTAATGTGACCATATATACGCATCTGCACAAATCATTTTTTCAAATGGAAGTATTTTGCGTCCGTCGTTTTCGTTTGCAACACCAATCCATATTCTGTGGCTTTCGGGTTCTCCTTCCTTAATTATACCGATTCCGAATTTGGAGTGATTTGTACAGCATAATTCCTGCACGTTGAACAGTATTACCCTGTTGCCGATTGTATAGTTGCTCATGTATGCAACGTTTCGGATTACAGTATCATCTCCGGTAACAACATCCTTAATACGGCTTCGTTCAATTCCGCATGGCAGTTCAAGATCGTTGTATTTCAAGTTTGCGCGGCGGAGTTTTCCAAGTACAATGAATCCGGAAAAAAATGAAAGGTGTATAAGGTTCGGATCAAAACAGTTTTCGCCTGCATCGACATAGAAATTATTCCATGTTTCATCTTCGTTTTTATTGTTGTTTTTAAGGAGTATTTCTATTTCGGCTTTTGTTAAATGCCTTTTTCCTGCAATAAATTCCTTTGGAACTTCGCAGCTGATGTTTTCGTTAGGAAGATATGTTACTTTTACCATAGTATGAATATTCTACCATATTTTGCAGTTTTAATATATAATTTTTTAATATGAAAAAATTCAGAAAATGTATTGTTTCGTTTGCTGCGGCTTTTTTTTGCACTATGCCGTTTTTTTCATCTCCTGCTGAGAATTTGATCGAACGACGGCTTGAAAATGGACTTACAGTTTTTCTGATGCAGGATTACACGATTCCTTCCGTGCGTACCGAACTTGTAGTGCGTGCCGGTTTTTCTGACCAGAATATCAACAATGCAGGATTTTTCAGCCTGTATTCAAAAATCGTGCAGCAGAAACTTTCTTCAATAGTCGAAATTGAATCAGAGTGCAATTCCGATGTTACGCGATATGTTTTTTATTCAATTCCATCTGATTTTGAATCAAAACTTTCGGCACTTTGCGAAACCGTTTTTTCTCCTCAGTTTACGGATGAAGTAGCAGCTGCATGCATTTCGGAAATGAAAAGGCAGGTTCTTGAAAAGTCGAATGATACGGCTGCAATGATTAATGCAGCAATTGATTCGCGGGTGTTTGAAGAATGTCCGTGGAAGCATGATTCCGGCATCTATCCGGCCCTTTTTGCCGGTATGGATTTAAATCAAATCCGTTCTCTTTTGTATCATGTTTCAGATGATTATTATAATCCCGAAAACTGCGCATTATTTATTACGGGCTGTGTTCCTGAAGAACAGCTTTCTGTCTGCCTTGAAAATACTGCAGGCCGCTACACATCTTCCTTTCATAAAAAAAATAATTCAACTCTGCTTTCGCGCGAATTTTCTGAACTGACGGGTAAAATTCCAGAAAATAAGGTTCGAAAATTTGTGCTTCATGATAAGGAACTGTCTGCTGATATGACGCAGATTGTAATTCAATATAAAAATAATTTTACTAAAGACGATTTGTATTCTGAAAAATTAAGCCTTCTTGCTGCTGCAATGAACGAGGAATATTCTTTTTATAAAGAATCTCTTCTTTCTGAATCAGAGCTTGCAATTCCCGGCGCTGAATATATAGATGTCTCGGCTGCTCATAAAAGGGAAGTTTCGCGTCTTATAATTCAGTCGCTGCTTCAAAAAGAAAAAAATATCTCTCCGTGTGTTCAGGCGGAACTTTTTCTTGATAAAACTTCTGTCGGAATAAAAAATGTGTTGAATTCAGAACTTTATTCTGCACTGAATTCTCTGCTTCTTGAAATTGATTCGTGTGGTCGTTCGGCAACAGAATATATGATGAAACTTTCGCAGTTATGGGCTTCCGGCCGTTATTCAGATTTTTCTGAATATATGGACGTTATTGATTATATTATGATGGAAATTGAACAGACTGAAACTGCTGAAATAAACGGACTTCTTGCGGGGCAGGAGCCTTATGTTTTTGTTCTGGTGAATTCTTCTGTGTATAAAAAATATAAGAAGGAATTTTCGCAGGCAGGATATGAGGTTATCGATTCAAAAAATGCCTCGTGGTATTCGCAGTCTTTGTTTGATTCAGTAAAAAAAGAAGCTGAAAAAAAACTTAAGCGTCAGAATGATATAAAACTTCAAAAAGAGTTTCCTGCAGAAATGATGTATTACCATCAGAATAAAGGAAGTGTAATGCAGGGAAAGCTTTCAAACGAAATACCTTTTTATGCTAAAAAACTAGAAAATACAAATTCAATTACGATTCTAATGTCTGTTGAAGGCGGAAAACTTGCATCTTATAAAGATAATGGTTTTGAAGAACTTATGATAAATATTATTGCCGGTAACGTTCGTGAAAAAATCCGTGTAATGAGTATGCAGAATCTTCTTTCCGGTGAAGTTAGGGTGTATTCGCAGACAGGTCTTGCATATTCAACGGTCGGTATAGAATGCCTTGAACCTGATTTTGAATTGTGCGTACAGGCTGCTTCCGATGCAGTTATTCTTGGAGAAATTAATCCTGCCATGGCAGACAGGCTTGTTGCTTCTGCGCAGCATAAAAAGCGTCTTGAAAACGGTTCTGCTTCCTATCAGATGCAGTCAGAAATGATGAAGATTCTTTTTGGTAAGTCGCCTGTAAGTTCGGTGTACGCATGTAAGGATATTCTTGAAGATGTTAATTTTGACAGAATCCTTGCATCTTATCAGGATTTTCTTGTTTCTTCGCGATATGCATTTGCGTTGAGCGGTGCATTGCCGGATGATTTTGAGCAGGTTTTGGACAGGAATTTTACTTCTCTTATAAATATGCCTTATGAATTAACGGAATCAAAACTTCCTTCGTTTCCCAAAAAGAAAAATCATACTGCTTCAATTGTTCATACATTTTTAACAGATGTGCCTGCAAGCAAGGCTGGTAAAATGCCTGCTGTTCTTGTTCCGACAACTGAATTTTTAGATCCTGTAATATATGCTTTTAATCTTTCTTCTTGTGATGATAAAACAGAAACTGCAGGAGATGCTCTTTGCTATTATATTCGTCAAAGGCTTTCTAAATTTAATGTGTCTTATAAATGTTATGAAAAGCAGCTTCCTTTTGTTTCGTTTGTGTTTATGGATGTAAAAAGTCCGTCAAAACTGAATGAGCAGTATCGAAGTTTTGTCCGAGTTTTAAGGGAGCAACTGTCATCTTCTTCTGATGTAGCGGAAACTGTTGAAGAAATTAAGAATGCATGGGTAAACGGGTTTTTCGGGCATTCTGACACCACCGAAAATGTTGCCCAAATGATTATGAGCAGTGTAAAAGAAAAGGGTAGTGCGGAATTTTATCTTGATAAGTTAAAAGCTGTAAATGAACTTTCTGCAAAAGATTTGCTTGAAGTTTTAGAAAAATATTTTATGGAACCTGATTTTGTGCTTGTGTCAAAAGAAGCTGCAAAAAACTGAATCCATTTTTATGTCATTTTCTGTAAAAGGAAAATCTTCATCGTCAAAAATCTGACACGAAAAACACACTCCGGCTTTGTAAATGTTTAAGTTGAGGGTTGTAAGAGTTGATAGGAATCTGTCGTAAAAGCCTTTCCCTCTTCCAAGTCTTTTTCCTGATTTTGTAAAGGCAAGCCCCGGAACAATAATAAAAATCTTTTTTTCAGAATATTCGTTGCTTGAAAAATTTATTTTACTGCTTTTTTTGTCAGGCTCTTTTATACCGTAGCTGCCTTCCGCAAGAGTTGTAAGTTCCTGTTTTGTAACGGTAAAAAAATCCATGAGATTTGTTCCTGGAGTGATTCGCGGTAATGCAATTTTTTTTTCGCATTCCGATGCATATTCAATAAAAGGCAGGGTATTTATTTCATCATTAAGCGGCATAAAGGCAAGAATTAAATCGCTTTGCAGAAAAGACGGGTTGTTTTTTAAAAGGCTGCATAAATTTTTGCTTTCGATAATTTTCCGACTTTCAGGCATTTCAATAATTTTTTTTCTGGCATTTTTTCTGTATTCTTTTTTGATTATTTCGTCCAAGAGTATGCCCTCCTGCAGAACTGAAAAACTTGTTTTTAATAAAATCGAAGTTTTGTGAAGAAAGTCTTTGTTAAATAAAAAAGCCTTTCTTGAATTTTCAAAAAAGGCTTTCGGCTCCTGCTGGGCTTGAACCAGCGACACACGGATTAACAGTCCGTTGCTCTACCGACTGAGCTAAGGAACCA
>CAMOWQ010000167.1 GCA_946628495.1 uncultured Treponema sp.
TTGTTGTCTTTGGATGTGTTCCTGTCTTGATTGCATAGTTTTCTGCAGGAAGACCAAAAGCGTCATATCCCATTGGATGAAGAACGTTGTATCCGTTCATGCGTAGGTAGCGGCAGTAAATATCTGTTGCGGTATAACCTTCTGGATGTCCAACGTGTAGACCGGCTGCACTTGGATATGGGAACATGTCCAGTACATACATACGTTTTTCCGGCGGAAATTTTTCATCCTCAGTTACCTTAAAAGTTTTGTGTTCGTCCCAATACTTCTGCCATTTCGGCTCGATGGACTCAAATGGATATTTACTCATAAGCACCTCAAAATTGCATTTTGGAGGCGTGTAAACGGACAAGGCATCAGCTTTAAGCGAAGCGTGCCTTGACGTGGACGTATAAACGCCTCCCTCTTTAAAATGATTAAAATATTATAGTAAAAATGCAGTTTTATGAAAAGTGATGATGAAAATATATGAATTTTTGCATATTTTACATACATTTTATGCAGTTGCCTGCAATTTGCAAAAAAAATATATTGATGTTATATTGAAAAATACTTGAGGAAATTATAAAAGTGTTTTTTATTAAACGTTTTATATATAATTCAGGTTAATATTGCTTTTTTATGGGAGTGTGATTATGAAGAAGTATTTGTTTGTTATTTTTCTTGTTGCTGTAGGAGTTGTGTTTGCATCATGTAAATCGGCAGCTTCTCAGGAAGAGGTAAATCAGTCTTTCCGTGGTGTTTATCAGAATTATAATGATTCTGTAAATCTTGAGGGTGCAAAGGTTTATGAAGTAAAACAGGGAGATACTCTTTCTGATATCGCCAAGGCATTCTATGGAAATATAAACGGTTATTATTTTCCTTTGATTATGCTTGCTTCTAACAATGTTGTTCTTGATCCAGATTTTATTGAACCTGGAATGAAGCTTACAATTCCTGATTTTGATAAGAATATCAAAGTAGAGGAACAGGCAGCAAAAATCGGATATTATTTTAAGGATATTGCTGATGTTTACAAGTTAAAGACAACTAAAAATGCTGCAGATATCCGCGAAAACCTTATAAAAATTTCCAGTCAGCTTGGAAAATAAATTTCATAAATATATAAATAAAATATTAGATAATAAAAGAAAAGTAAAAACCGATTTATAGGAGAAAATATGTCTGCATACAATAAGAATGATGTAGCGCCTGTACCGCCGATGGGCTGGAACAGTTATGATTATTACAACACGATGGTAAATGAGCAGCAGGTTAGGGCAAACGCAGAATATATGTCCAAAAATCTGCTGAAGCATGGTTGGGAATATGTGGTTATTGATATTCAGTGGTCTGATGCTGATGCCGGTAATCAAAACAACAGAAACGTTCAGTATATTCCGTTCAGCAGGTTTAATGTTGATGAATATTCACGTCAGATTCCAGCTGAAAACCGTTTTCCTTCAAGTGCAGGCGGAAAAGGATTTAAGCCACTTGCAGATTACATTCATTCTTTAGGATTAAAATTCGGTATTCATATTATGCGCGGTATTCCAAGATTTGCCGCTCATGAGCATATGAAAATCAAGACTCATGATGGCTCACTTATTACCGCAGATATGATTGCAAATGCCTACTCAACCTGTGCCTGGAATCCGGATATGTACGGTGTAAACTTTCAGCACGAATATGCTCAGGATTATTACGATTCAATTTTTGAACTGTATGCCGAATGGGGCGTAGATTTTGTAAAGGTTGATGATATATGCAGACATGTAAACGATAATTTCTACGAAAAGGAAATGGAAATGATGGCGGCTGCAATTCAAAACTGTGGCCGTCCTATGGTTCTTAGCCTTAGTCCAGGACCTGCTATCATAGAAAAGGCACATCAGTATGAACGTTTTGCAAATATGTGGCGTATTACTGATGATTTCTGGGATAACTGGAAACTTTTAAAGGCAATGTTTGAACGCTGCGAAGTGTGGCAGAAACATACCGGCGAAGGCTGCTGGCCTGACTGCGACATGATTCCTCTGAATGTTTTAGGATATGGCTGGGGTCATGGTGAATGGAAATGCAAATTTACCGATGAAGAACTTCGAACTATGATGTCTTTGTGGTGTATTTTCCGTTCTCCGCTTATGCTTGGAACTGAACTTCCAAAACTAACACCTGAATGCCTTGAACTTATTACAAACGATGAAATTCTTGCTATGAATAAAAATCCTAATCAGGCATTCCTTGCAAGCGATTCATCAAACGAAGACATCGTAATTTGGGCTTCTGAAATTCCTGAGGAAGACGGCGAAGGCTGTTACAATGTTTATTTTAATTTGAGTGAAGAAGAACAGACTATAAAACTTAAGACAAGCGACGGTTCTGTAATCCGCGATTTATGGGAACATAAAGATTGTGGCTCTTCACTTGATTTTGTACTTAAACCTCACGGATGTGCAGCTTTTAAGATTTCCGCTGAATAATTTTGTTTTATAACGGCCATCTGTTTTCTGCACAGACGGCCGTTTTGTGTTTTGCCCTGAGCTGTACGAAACATCCGCATATAGAACAGGTCATTCCTCCTGTAAGATTTCTGCATTTTTTACATACATCCAGTCGTTTTTTATAGATTTCATCACCTGCATAATCGGCACAAGGTTCCTGCATGGCCATTTCTTCTATAAGTTCGGGAGTCAAATCCATAGTGTAAAGCGTCGTTTTTGTTTCGCATTCAGGGCAAATCTGCATTTTTATACCTTTTGAGTTTTATGATAAATCTCAGGCTTTTATCTGTATTACTGCAACGCTATGCGGCGGAAGTTTTACTGATACACAGTTTCCGTCGTATTCTGCCTTCAATTCTTTTTCAATAACTGCACTGGTATTTTCGAAAGTATTCATGGAATTCATTTCTTCACCTGTAAGGATTTTTGCAGTTACAGATGAGATTTTTCCTTCAAAACCCTCGAGTCTTACTGAAACCGCACGTTCTGATTTTAAGTCGGCATTTGTTAAGGTTGCAGTGTAAGTTCCGTCCTTGATGCTTGCAGATGCAGTTACGGCATTCAGTTTTGATTCTTCCGTACCGATTGTGTCTGTCGTTACCATGGAATTTAAAAGTTCTGCATCCATGTGAGGCATATACATATGGAATACGTACCAGGTCGGTGTTTTTATCATTTTTGCACCTTCTGTAAGAACCGGCGACTGTAATACGTTTACTGCCTGTGCAATATTTGCAATTCTTACACGGTCAGAATGATTGTTAAAGATGTTGAGCGTAATTCCCGCAACAAGTGCATCCCGTACAGTATTCTGCTGGTACAGGAAGCCTGGATTTGTATCTTTTTCTACAGCATGCCATGAACCCCATTCATCTACTACAAGTGCAATGCGTTTTTCAGGATCATATTTAGTCATGATTTTGTCGTGTCTTGTAACAAGTTCCTCCATATAAGAAGCATTTCTTAAAAGCATGTAGTATTGTTCTTCGTTAAATTCTGCTGCTGTAGTTTTTTCGTCCCAGGATGGTGCAATCGAATAGTGATGTAAGGAAAGTCCGTCCATAAACTGCGCTGCGTTTTTCATTAAAACTTCTGTCCAGTTCCAGTCGCTGGAGTTTGGACCGCAGGCAATCTTAAAAATTTTGTTCTTTCCGTATTGCCTTACGTAAGTCTGATAGCGGCGGTACAAATCAGAATAGTATTCGGGTCTCATGTTGCCGCCGCAGCCCCAGCTTTCGTTTCCAACTCCAAAGAAATCAAGTTTCCATGGTTCTTTTCGTCCGTTCTGTTCGCGGAGTTTTGACATTGGAGATTCACCGTCAAAAGTGATGTATTCAACCCATTCTGACATTTCCTGAACTGTTCCGCTTCCTACGTTTCCATTGATGTACGGTTTGCAGCCCAAAAGTTCGCATAATCCTAAAAATTCGTGAGTACCAAAACTGTTGTCTTCTACAACACCGCCCCAGTGAGTGTTAATCATGCGTTTTCGTGTTTCTTTTGGACCGATGCCGTCTCTCCAGTGATATTCATCGGCAAAACATCCGCCCGGCCATCTTAAATTCGGAATCTTAATTTCCTTAAAGGCTTCTACAACATCTTTTCTGTAGCCGTCGATGTTTGGAATAGGAGAATCTTTTCCTACCCAGAAGCCTCCGTAAATGCATCGTCCAAGATGTTCGCTGAAATGACCGTAAATATCAGCTGAAATCTTGTTCTTTTTCTGTTTGCAGTTAATCGAAACAATATCCATAATAATCCTCGTTTTGCGTTTGTTGGATAAAAATAATTGTGTTGTAAATTCAGAATATCAGCAGTGTTATAGAAAAGCCGTAACGCAAATGTAAAAAAGTTGGACGAAAATATATCAGTGTTAATATCAGTACAGGAATTCTGCATTATAAAAAGAATATTAAAAAATGGCTTCCAGTCACGACCTCGTGGTTCAAAACCGCACAATAATGTGCTACACGTTTTTTGTTGCAAAGAAACTATTTAA
>CAMOWQ010000168.1 GCA_946628495.1 uncultured Treponema sp.
GCGTAAGTGCGGAAGGCCCGGTCCGAAGCAGTATACTGCGAAGGGATGCGCCCGGAAAGAGTGAAAAATTGAACATACGGTTCAAAAATATTTTGATTTTTATCTTTCTCCTGGCTGCGTTACAGGTTCGTGCTGAAGAGGAAAAGTACGAAATACAGCCCTTTCCGGATCTGACATGGAAATTTGAAACAACGCTTGGCGGCGAAAGGGTTCAGAATAACCTGATGTCCAGGGAAAACGGAGCTTCAAGCCAGCTTTCACAGGATCTCCAGTTTTCAGGGATTCTTTTTTATTCATATTATCAGGACAGGATGCTTTCAAAAGTGCAGCTCAATCTGGGGTTTGATCAGAAGCCGCCTAATTTTTTCTGGACGGACAAGCCTGATTTTGTGCATGAAGAAAAGAACGAACTTATCGAACACCTCAAGTGCGTAATGCTCGACTGTCAGATGTATCTTCCGAAATTTTATTTTTTTGAACTCAGGCTTATGCCTTTTGTCGGCTATTCGTTCATCAACTATTCGTATAATCAGGTTTATGATTCTTCGTATAAGGATTCATTCATGTATAATTCCGTGAATGTCGGCGTTGAGCATTCACATGAGTTGAACCGCTATTTTACGAATTATTATTATATTTCATATTCTCCGCTGATGATTGTTAAATCCTTTTCGGACAGAATTCAGTATTTGAATTATGGTGCAGGCGTTATTGCCCAGATAAGCCGGCTCCGGCTGAAAATGTTTATTTCAATCAGAAAGGGTGCTGAAAACGAGTTTCAGTTTCTGCTTCTGGACAGAGACCTGTATTTTAACAGTACGGAAATAGGCCTTACCTTAAATCTTGAAATGTAGCCTAATTCAGGATGCAAAGTCCCTTACCAAGGAATTCAGAATCCGGAGCATTCCTGTCAGCCGTATAAAATTCTCCCATGTAAAACCATCCGGTTTTCCCGTCCGGAAGAGGAATTTTTTCGCCGCCGAGCCAGACAGTTCTGGATGCGTCAGAGGAATGATTTCCGTGAGGACGTGATATGATTTCGTCCCTTTTCTTTTCGTAGGAAGAAATAAGCTTTTCTATGAAGTTAGAGGGAACTGTCGGATGAGTAACCGGAAAGCTGAACCATTTGTGAACCGGTTTTGAAATGCCTTCACCGTGCATCCAGCAGTTGAGAGAATAGTCCAGTGCAGGACCGTATTTTTCGCTTTTCTTTTCTCCTTCAAAGTGAAGTCCGTTTCTTGCAAAAAGAGGAGCATTCTTTTTTTCCTGGGGATCAATCGGTTTGAGGTCAGGGATTTTTCCTTCTTTCCATTCACTGTAGGCACGGGAATGACGGGTAAGGACGAATTTGTGCCAGAAGCAGGAATCCAGTAGTCCGTTTGCGTAAAACTGGCGGAGTGTTTCCATTGAGTTTATCAGGTCCTGTTCTGTTTCCCACCAGTAGCCGTAGATCATATAGGCATGTACAAGGATTCCGGCTTCCTTGAAGGCACAGCAGGCTCCAGTGATTGATTCAAGATCCGTGCCCTTGTGGATGGCATTAAGTCCGCTGCCGGTTGCTGATTCAAGTCCGGCTGAAACACCGATAAGGCCACCGTATGCAAGATAGTCGGCAATGCTGCGTGTGAAGGATTTTTCGAAACGGACGTTGCCCCACCATGTTACAGGCGAGCCGTGAGCTATATTTTCACGTGCAAATGCTACCATCATTGCAGGAGGCATTGCTTCATCAACAAAATGAATGCCGTATATTCCCTTCTGCCGGCACTGTTCAAGGAGTCCTTCATAAAGGCTGTGAATGTTTGTCGGACAGTAGCCTTTCACGTAGTCGAGCGTTACGTCACAGAAAGCACATTTGTGCCAGTAGCAGCCGTGTGCCATGTAGGCCTTGATCCAGCTTCCATCTGACCAGAGCCGGTGCATCGGATTTGTATCGTCTATGAGCCGCGGGTACTGGGAAAAGTCAATGTCAGAAAAATCCGGAATCAGGGAGGAAGTTATTTCCCGTTCATAAACTAACGACTGTTCGTAATCAGCAGAATTTTCGTCAAGCGGAGGAATAATTCCGTCTTTTGTGAACTGCCTGAGCTTAAAAACGGCTCCAGTTCCGCATTCCGCATTCTTCATTCCGAATTTATCAAGCAGCTGTTTATAGCTTGCATAGCCGCGGTCATAGGAAATACCGTCGCAGTATCTGGCTAACGACTGTTCGTTTGTGTCACGCAGTTCAGTGTTTACGAAACCGCCGCCGAATGTTACATAAGCTGAATCACCGAAGTGTTCCTTGAAAAAACGTCCTGTTGCAAGGGCGGCCGCAAATGTTCCCGCAAACGGAACCGAAATCAGGACCATGAACTTTTCATTACGGGAAACGTTAATTCCGCATTCCGCATTCTGCATTCCGAATTTTTCCAGAAGAGGTATGTAGAATTCTTTGAGGATCGGACTGTTTGCACCTTTTTCAACTTCTGCAAAACTTGATTCGCTTACAGTTAAGCTTTCTGCATAGCGCACAAGGGAGAAGTTTTTGTCGAAGGCTGCGGTTATGAAATCCGCAAGGTCTGCAAGGGCAAAACTGGCAAGGGAGCGGGCATCATCAGTAGTAAGGTCATGGCCGAGATTTGAAAGATAATTTTCCATACGGGCACCGCGCGGAACATGTGCACCAAAAACAAACCTGTGGGCATTTTCATATCCGGAAGAAACTGAATTCCGTGAGCCGGGCCTTAAGACGGCAGTTATAAAGTCAATCCACTGAATCCAGAGCTCTTTTTGTGAAACATAACGCCGTAGATTGAATGCGGTTGAGTCATCACCTTTTTTTTCAGCTTTATCTGCAAGTGTAAGGGCATTTTGTGAGCAGAGGGAAAAAAGCTTTGTAAGTCCGTCATGTGAAAAAATTTCGTAAAACAGTTCAAGGCTCATGTCGAGCCACTTTGTCCTGTGTCCGAGGGATTTGAAAAATGCTGAAAGATATGCACCGCTTGGATAAGGAGTATTAAGCTGAACTATAGGCGGCTGGATGATCAAAACATTCATTTTAAAAGTTTATCATATTTTCAGGATTTTATTCACTTTATAAAAGACGTTTTTATTACTTCGTGGTAGAATAAAATGATACATTTTTAAAAGGAGACGTAAAAAATGTTAAGAAAACTTGCTGCAGGAATTCTGGCAGGATTTGCTCTGGCAACTGTCTCAGCAAAAACTTCTGCAAAAATTTCTTTGAGCGGTGCTGGTGGAGAAAAAACATTTGATACCATTCAGGCTGCTCTTGATTCCATCGGTTCAGGTGCAGGCAGCTATACAATTAAGCTTGCAAAGGGAACCTATGAGGAAGTTCTTTACTACAACGGAGCTGCTGACATCACAATTTCTGGTGACAGCTCTGCAAAATACGGTAAAGACGTAATCATTGCAAAAGACAACGACGGTGACCTTCTTCGCCTGAAGAAAGCCGGTTCACAGCAGAAAAACAGATGTCTGTTTGAATTTGAAGGAACAGGTTCGCTCGTTCTCGAAAACCTTACACTTCACAACACTTTTGTACGCGGTTCAGTAAAGGGTTCAAACACTCAGGCAGAAGCCCTCGGATTTGATTCTACGGGAACTGTTGCTGCATACAACTGTTCATTTAAATCTCATCAGGATACCCTGAGGACAACAGGAAAATCATGGTTCGTTAAATGCTATGTAGAAGGCGATACGGACTTTATCTGGATGGAATCAACCGGAAAGGTAGCCCTCTTCGAAGAATGTGAAATCGTTTCAGTTTATGACGAACATGCATCAAACCATACTTCTTATGTCGGTGCTCCGAGAATGGACATTACTTCAAAGAGCGCAAAGGGCCTTGTAATCTTTAATTCAAGCATTACAAGTCAGAAGGGGCAGACAACTTACCTTGCACGTACCCCGTGGACAAACGGATATTTCAATCAGGTAGCCGTAATCGATACAAAGACAAAGGGTATTGATAAGGAAATCTGGTCAGGTTCTCCTCTGATGAGCGAAGGTGTTCCACAGACAGTTATCGGCTGGAAGATGGACAAGAAAACTGCAAAGAACCTCGGAATTAAAACAGACGGTAGAGAGGACATCGTTTCTGATTCAGATGCAGAAAACGAATTCGGCGGACGCCGTGCAATCCTGAACCGCTATTACAATGAAGCAAGCAACAGGTACCTTAAAGATACTGATACAAACTGGGATGTTGATGCACTTATCAGCAAATACGGATGGAAAGTTTCTAAAGATAAGTCATCTGACCTGCTTAAAGGTGAAACAGAAGGTGCAAAAACCGTATATCTTCTCGACGGTAAAGCAGATGTTTCAGCCCTCAAATGTGAAGGATTTGCCCAGGAAAAAGGCAAGGCACATTATGTTGGTGCAGCAGGCTCAAAAATCAGTTTCCCTGTAAAGGCAAAATCTCTTGTTACAATAACAGGATACTATTCAGGAGCCGGCACAGTTCAGGCAGGA
>CAMOWQ010000169.1 GCA_946628495.1 uncultured Treponema sp.
CCAACAACGATTTAATGGAAAGACTTGAATTCATGAGCAACATCGATATTCTTAAAGGAGGCCGCAACAGAAATTCCATGAATGCCCGTGTCGACTGGCATGTAAACGGAGATTTTCCTGTAAAAACACCATTCGGCATTGTATTTTCAGATTTAAACGGACTTAAACAGTGCAACGATTTTGGTGGACACGAAGCCGGCGACAGATTACTAAAAAAAGCAGCCGCTCTCCTAAAAAAACATTTCGGTAATTATGAAATTTTCCGTGCAGGTGGAGACGAATTCGTTGTTCTTGTAACTCAATGCGAAAAAGAAAAATTTGACGAAAAGGTTGAAGAACTCCGTAAAGAATCCAGCTATGGATGCGAAGTATCTTTTGCAATCGGTTCAGACTGGAGTGCAGGCGAAAAGGATTTACGTCTTTGTATGCATATTGCCGACGAAGCAATGTATGCAGACAAAAAAGAATATTACAAACAGCATCCTGAGCTTGTAAGAAGATAAGTTTTCTGCATCAATAATTTTTCTTTATTTCCCTGAATATAGAAAAAACTCTAAACCCATTTTTTATACTGCCGATAAATATATGAACCATTTTCAAAAAAATATTATTTTGAAGCGGTTTTAGAGGATTTAGGCTTTAAATTGTTTTTCGAGGGGAAAAATATGAACAAAAAAATTGCTTATTCAGCGTTCGCTGCATTTTCTATCATTCTGACGGTATCAGGTTGTGCATCAAAAGAACCAGTCAGACTTACTCCGCAGGAATTGATTAATGGCGGTAAAATAGAAGAAGCAAAGAGCAGATTTCAGTTTCAGGATGACATTAACGAAATTGATGAAAACGGAAATACAGTTCTTCATCTTGCGGCAAAAATTAATGATGCAAGCCTGGTTCAGTATCTCATCATAAACAAAGCAGATTCAGAAATAAAAAACTTAGAAGGAGACACACCACTCATTGTTGCAATTAAGAACGATGCATTTGATGCAGCAAAGGAACTTGCATCTTTTGGCGGCAATCTTTTTGCAAGAAACAGTGAAGGCATTACAGCTCTTGATCTCGGTCTTCAAAAAGATCCGTCATACTACGATATTTTCATTACAACAAGAGCCGGCGAAATCCGCGATACCGAAGGAAAATCAATCGTTCATTATTTTGTTCAGACTAAAAACCTTCGCGGCGTTGAACAGTGTATAAAAAAAGGCATTCCGGTAGACATTGTAGACAGCACGGGAAATACCCCTCTTACCCTCGCATATCAGACAATGGATGACAATATTTCTGTTGAAATTGCTGCACAGCTTATAGAAGCAGGTGCTGAATCTAAAAACGAAGATTATGCATATTTTGAAGAAGCTGTTGCATCCCGCAATTCAAACCTGCGTTATACAGACGGTCAGACACCTCTTCATTTCAGTGCAATTTTCGGTCACTACGCAATAGCAGATTATCTTCTGGCACACGAAGCAGATACATCTTCTCAGGACAGCGCAGGAGCAACACCTCTTCACGAAGCTATCAGATACGGACATCTTGACGTTGCATCTCTTCTTCTTGATTACGGTGCATACGTAAATTCAAAGGATAATCTTGGAAAAACTCCTATTATGCTCATCATGCCAAAAGAAAGAGTTTTCGAAGCCTACAAACTCCTTCTTTCTTATAATGCAAACTTAAAGCAGAAAGACATGTATGGTGACACAACTCTTCACAATGCAGCAATGCTTAAAGCTGATAAAAATACTCTTACCCTGCTTTTGAATAACGGTGCAGATGTAAATGCCCGCAACAAGGAAGGTGTAACACCTCTTGAAATTGCAGTTCAGGATCAGAATTATGAAGCAACAAAGCTTTTTACTGAATACGGAGCTAACATTCACACACAGGATACACACGGAAATTCACCGTTCATGCTTGCTCTTAACAGCACAGATAAAATTTTTGAAGCTGTAGTAAACAAAACAAACATCAATTCTCAGGATTCAGACGGAAATACAACACTGCATATTGCATTGCAGAAAGATGCACCTCTGTCAAAAGTTCAGTACATCATAAGCCTTACGGAAGACGTAAATACACGCAACGCAGACGGTAATTCAGCGCTCTTTATTGCAATTCTTCGCAACAGACAAAAAGTTGGAGAACTTCTTCTTGCTAAAAATGCAGATATTTTCTCTACTAACATAAACAACAATTCTCCGTTAAGACTCGCCCTTAAATATGGCGGAACAGTTCAGGACTGGCTTGTTACTTCAAAAACAATTAAGTCTACTGACGGCAGCGGAAATACGGCTCTTCACTATGCCGCTGAATGGCAGTATACAGAAGCAATTTCCTCTCTCCTTACAAAGGGTGCAGATGTAAATGCAAAAAATGCAAACGGAGAAACACCTTTGTTTAATGCCGTAAAAACAAACAACATCGAAGTTCTTCAGCTTATTCTTGACGGCGGTGCAGACATCAATATACGCGACAATCTTGGAAGTACGCCGCTTCATTGTGCAGTACGATGGGATGCAGATAAATCAATCAAAAAACTTCTCGACCTTGGCATTAACGTAAATGCACAGAATTCTTCTGGAAAAGCTGCATTAAGCGAAGCCGTTCTTGCAGGTAAAAATGAAATTGCAAAAACTCTTCTTCAGAAAGGTGCAAATGCAAACCTTGCCGACACAGACGGAACAACAGTCCTTATGGATGCTATCAGAAGCAACAACAAATACATGGTTAAGACCCTTCTTGACTACGGTGCAAATCCTCAGATGCAGGAAATCAACGGACGCACTGCATATCACGAAGCTGCATACATGGGCAATATAGACATTATCAGAATTATAAGAAATGCAGGCGGAAACCCTCTTTCTCGTGATAAAAAAGGCAACACACCGTTCTCTATCGTTCTTGGAGAAGACATCAAGACTATCCGTGAAATTCTCGGAGATTCAAAAACTGTTACAGACAGTGACGGAAATACACCTATTCACATAATTGTAAAGGCAAACGGTAAACTCAGTCTGCTTCTAACCCTCATTTCTGAAGGCTACCCTATTGATACAAGAAATGCAGACGGCTACACACCGCTTAATTATGCAATCGAAGACAACAAACTGGAAATTGCAAAATGCCTTCTTGAAGCAGGTGCAAATCCATTTATAGCAATTGATAAACGTGGAAAAAATGGAATCAGCATTGCTCTTGAAAAAAACAACATGAATATGCTTGCTAACATTGTTAAATATGCTGAATCAATGTCTGATATTCAGGGAAATTCAATCCTTCACTATGCTGCAAAATCAGCTGATGAAGGTACAATTAATATGCTGCTTTCTTACGGTATAGATAAGAACAGAAAGAACATTTCCGGAGACACTCCATATCAGATTGCACTGAGATGGAAGCGTCCGGAAATAGCAGAACTGTTAAAATAGCTTAGTTTTTATAATTCAAGTCGGTCAATACTTCGGTATGATCGGCAAAGACTGCAACTGTATGTTCCTCGTGGCAGGAAACTTTTCCGTCACAGGTAACAACAGTCCAGTCATCATCCAAAGTTTCTACATCAGGCACACCAAGATTAATCATAGGTTCAATAGCAAGAACCATTCCAGGTTTTATTCTAGGATTTGCACCGCGGAAAGGACAGTTTGGAATACTAGGATCTTCATGAACATCAAGACCAACTCCATGTCCGCAATAATCATAAACAACACCATAGCCATGCTTATCAGCAATTTCATAAACAGCATCTGCAATGTCGCGAATTCTGTTTCCTGCAACACAAGCTGCAATTCCAGCCCTAAGGCATTCTTCAGTTACACGCTGCAATTCACGAACTTCCGGCTTTACGTCACCAATTAAAAGAGAATGTGTCGTATCAGAAATATATCCGTTCAAATCTATTCCAACGTCAAGGCTTACTAAATCGCCAGACTTAACAATTTTTTTCTTAGATGGAATACCGTGAATAACCTGTTCATTTATACTAATACACACAGCACCAGGAAAATCTTCTTTATACCATGCAGGGGTCGCACCATGAGAGATAATAAATTTCTTAAACATCTGGTCTATTTCCCACGTACTCATTCCTGCATGAATTTTTGGAATAATTTCATTAAACATATCAGCCGTAAGATGGCAGGATTTTCTAATACCGTCAATCTGCTCTTCTGTTTTAATACGAATCATTACTTTACCTTCTTTTTTATAACAAATTGATAATGAAGTTATAGCAAAAAAAACATTATTTTACAAGTTAGACTTTTCTAACAAAAAAAAAAAGGCTGACCCAAAGAAAATTACTGCATTGAAGC
>CAMOWQ010000170.1 GCA_946628495.1 uncultured Treponema sp.
CGACCGGTAGCATTTTTCTTTTGGTGTATTCATGTTTATAATGCGTTTGCCCTGTACCTTTGTTTTTGTTGCGTTTACTAAGTTATAATATTTCACTATAATAGAAAATTATGGCAACACAACATAAAGAAATTGATGAGCAGACTTTAGAGAATCTGCTTTATTTGTCGAGATTATCTCCTGAAAGTACAGACATGGAGACATTGAAAAAACAGGTTGATGATATTGTAGGCTATTTTGATATCCTTTCAAAATATGATGACAGCGAAAATCCTTATGATGCTTATCCACGAACTCAGGCAGAAAAGCTTCGCGAAGATGAAGTTGTTGAAGGCTTGGAAATTTCTGATGTAAAGAAAGTTTCAAAGGATTTTATGGACGGATATTTTCAGGTTCCAAAAGTTCTTGGAGAAGGCGCTTAATCATTATTCCGCGTGAATATTTTACTACGCAAATTTTTATCAGGACAATAATATGTTTTATACAATAAAAGAAACCAGAGATGCATTAAAATCTGGAAAAACAACGAGCGTTCAGCTTGTAAAGGAAGCTTCGGAAACTTTTGAAAAAGATAAATCCGCTGCAATTCCTTTGAATGCATTTATCGAAATTTACGATGATATTCTTGCAAAAGCAGAAGCCGCAGATAAAGAAATTGAAGAATCAAGAAAAAACGGTTCTGTAGATGCTCTTTTTGAACAGAAACCTCTTCTTGGAATTCCGTATGCACTTAAAGATAATATCAGTTCTAAAGGTCATAAATTAACATGTGCTTCTAAAATCCTTGAAGGTTATGTTGCACCTTATAATGCAACTGTTGTAAACCGTCTTGAAAAAGCAGGCGCAATTCCACTTGGCCGCTGCAATCAGGATGAATTTGCCATGGGGTCTTCAACAGAGTATTCATGCTACGGTCCTACAAGAAATCCTATAAACCGTGAATATGTTTCCGGCGGTTCTTCGGGTGGTTCAACAGCTGCCGTTGCTGCAAATCAGGCTTTATTTGGTCTTGGAACAGAAACTGGTGGTTCTGTAAGACTTCCTGCCTCATATTGTGGAATTTACGGACTAAAACCAACTTACGGTGTTCTTAGCCGATGGGGTGTTGTTGCTTACGGTTCGTCTCTGGATCAGGTTGGAATTCTTGGACATTCACCTGCTGATATTGCAGAGCCTTTGAGCCTTATGTGCGGTGTTGATATGTATGATGATACTTCTGCTGATTTGCCGGAAGTTGAAAAAATCAAAAATCTTACTGCATTGAGCGCAGACGAATTGAAAAAACTTAAAGTTGCCATTCCAAAGCAGTTCCTTAAAACAGAAGGTGCAGATCCTGATGTTGTTGCTTGTTTTGAAAATACACGTAAGTGGCTTGAAGAAAAAGGTGCATCTATAGAAGTCGTAGATATTCCTGTTCTTGATGCTTCTATTGCAAGTTATTATGTAATTGCGCTTTCTGAAGCTGCTTCTAATTTAAGCCGTTTTGATGGAATCCGCTATGGCCGCCGTGTTGATAACGGTAAAGGTTATGATGAACTTTATGTTGAAACAAGGTCTGAAGGTTTTGGTCCTGAAGTAAAAAGACGTATTGTAATTGGAAACTATGTTCTTTCTGAACAGTTCTCTGGTGATACTTATAAAAAGGGTATGACAGTACGAGCAAGAATTCAGAAAGAAGTTGCAGCTGTTTTTGAAAAATTCGACATCATTTTGTGTCCTACTTGTCCGACTGCAGCCTTTAAGCTTGGTTCTAAAGTTGATGATCCTCTTGAAATGTATCTTTCTGACTTGTATACGACATTTGTAAATCTTGCACGTATTCCTTCTATTAATATTCCTGCTGGAAAAACACAAAAAGATGGAATGCCTATTGGTATGCAGTTTGCAGGTAAAATGTTCAACGAAAGTTTGATTCTTCGTCTTGCACAGAATTGGGAAGAAGATCACAAAGGATGCGGAATTCCTGTAAAAGCATAGTGAGGTAAAAATGAAAAGTTTATATGAAATTGGACAGGCTGTAGAGCTTGAAATTGTTGCTATTACCGATACAACGATTTTTCTTGATATGAATGCAAAATCAGAAGGCGTTCTTGACCGTGCAGAGTTTGCAGACGAAAACGGAAATGTTTCTGTAAAAGAAGGCGATAAAATCAAAGTTTTCTTTACTGGCGAAGTTCAGGGCGAAATGAGATTTACTTCTAAAATTTCTGGCGGTAAGGCAGATACTTCTATGATTGAGAATGCATATAAAAACGGCATTCCTGTAGAAGGAAAAGTTGAAGCAGAAATTAAAGGTGGTTTTGAAGTGAAAATCGGTACTACACGTGCTTTCTGTCCATATTCACAGATGGGGTATAAGAAAAAGGAAGAACCTTCTTATTATGTTGGACGTGTTATGTCGTTCATCATCACTGAATTTAAAAATGAAGGAAAAAATATTCTTGTTTCCAACCGTATGATTGGAGAAAATGAGCATTCAGAAAATATTGGTCGTCTTGCAGCTCAGATTACAGAAGGAACAATTGTAGAAGCTGTAGTTGAAAGTCTTGAAAAATTCGGCGCATTTGTAGATATTCAGGGATTCAGGGCATTGCTTCCTATAAGCGAAATCTCTTTTGACAGAATTCAGGATGCAGGGGAAGTTCTTGAAGTTGGACAGCAGCTTAAAGTTAAGGTAATCAAAACAGACTGGAAAAACGAGCGTGTTTCGGTAAGCCTTAAAGCGCTTGCTGCAAATCCATGGGATAATATAGAAGAGAGAATTCCTGTTGGGACAAAGATTGACGGTACAATAAGCCGTGTTGCAGATTTTGGTCTGTTCGTTAATATCGAAAAAGGCATTGACGGTTTGGTTCATGTTTCTGCTCTTGAAGATGTAAGCGCAAATTCAAATCTTAAGAAAATGTACAAAACTGGTCAGGCAATGAGTGTTGTTGTTGATAAGATTGATGCTGAACAGAAAAGAATTTCTCTTGTTCCGGCTACTTCAAAAGAACAGGATGTTACGGCTCAGAAGTATATTTCAAGCCAGAGTGATGATGACGGAGAAACTTACAATCCGTTTGCGGCATTGCTTAAAAAATAACTGGTGAAGTAACTGGTATGGAATATCTGCTTTTAGGACTTGCGTGCGTCGTAATTCTGATTCTGCTTTTTGCAATTTTTGCGTATAATTATAGAAGAAATAATAAATCACAGAAATTGCAGAAAGTTACGGCTGAAAAAACTGATGTAAAATGTCCTGTATGCGGTTCGTTTCTGCTGAAAGGCGAAAATCTTATTTCAAAAGTTTACCGACCGATGGATGTTCCTGACCAGTTCATGACTATTTCGGGATGCCCTCACTGTTATCCTGTTTGTGAACCTTATGTAAAAAGAGTGTGTCCTGTCTGCCATAAAACATTGGGCTCTGGCGATGTCTTAACTGCCAGATTGTTCAACAGATCTGCCGGAAAAAAACATGTGCATGTTGCCGGCTGTTCTCATTGTCACAAAATGAACTGAAAATTAATCTGTAAAACTTAACGGCCTTAATATATAACTGGCGGAATGCCTGCAAATACTTGTGGGATAATTGACTGATAAGGTTTTTGTCTGTAAAATGTTAAAACTTTACAATAGAAAATAATTTTATTTATATGGAGTAAAATCGATGGCTACAAAGTATGTTTACTTTTTCGGCAACGGTGACGCAGAAGGCGATGAATCAATGCGTCCAATTCTCGGTGGTAAAGGTGCTAACCTTGCTCAGATGGCAAAGGCTCCTTTAAGTCTTCCAGTTCCACCTGGATTCACAATTTCAATTGACGTTTGTCAGGAATATTACAAACTCGGAAAAAAATATCCTGAAGGACTTGATAAGGAAGTTGCAGAATATCTTAACAAACTTGAAACAACTTTCGGAAAGAAACTTGGTGATGAAAATGATCCACTCCTCGTTTCTGTTCGTTCTGGTGCTGCTGAATCTATGCCAGGTATGATGGATACAATCCTCAACCTCGGTCTTAACGACAAGTCTGTACTTGGTCTTGCTAACAAGACAAACAATCCACGTTTCGCATGGGATGCTTACCGCCGCTTTATTCAGATGTACGGTAACGTTGCTATGGGCGTTGACCATGACAAATTCGAAGCAATTATCGACGAAGTAAAAGCAATCCGCGGAATCAAAGAAGACGTTGAATTGACAACTGAAGAACTTCAGCAGATTGTTGCTAAGTACAAGGAAATGTACAAGAAAGAAAAGGGAGAAGACT
>CAMOWQ010000171.1 GCA_946628495.1 uncultured Treponema sp.
CCAACTCTGACTTACAATAGAATCAACCGCCATATCAGCCGCATCGTCCGCACACGAATCGTTTCTGCAACTTCCCCTTGGGCAATGCATCCAAGTGTAATTGATAACCGCAATCACCTTATTGCAATTTCTCACGGTGAAGGCCGCTTTGTTTGTGATGAAGCTACTGCAAAACGACTTTTTGAAAACGGACAGGTATTCACCCAGTATGTAGACGAATTTGGTCGCCCTGCAATCACAGAACCAGACAATCCTAACGGTTCGGCTTTTGCAATCGAAGGTATTACTTCACCTGATGGTCATGTTCTTGGTAAAATGGGACATTCAGAACGTGGAGTAGGACTGGAAGTAAACGGTGCTTCATTTGATTTGTTCAAAAATGTAGGTGGAAATCCTCTTACAAACGAAAATGAAACTACCTGCGAAAATCTCTTCGCTGCTGGAGTTGCCTACTTCAAATAATATATTTTTATCCGGCCGGATGCATTGTGTATTCTACAGCATCATGAGTCTTAATGCGTCGTGCATCGGTCGGATAACGGGAGTTTTATGAACAATAGATTTTTTTATAGAATTGCCCTTGTTTGTGTCTCTCTTTTATTTGTTTCATGCGGTAAAAAAATTGTTTTAGATGATTATGGCTGCTATATAGATTTTGATGAGGCAAGGGAAACTGCAATAAAAAAAGATCAGAACATGCTTGTTTTGGTAACAATGGAAGGTGAAGATTTGACAAGTTCTGATTTTATACAGACTGTTCTAAAAAATCAGGCCTTTGAAACAAAAGTCATGTCTGAATATACGGTAATTCATTTTGATTTTTCACAGAATTCTTATGCAAATACCGTTCCTCATGGTAAAGTCTCAAAAGCCGAAACTAAACGTGCAGAAAGACTTGCAGAACTTATGCAGAGAAATACTCAGGTTGCAACGCTGCTTGATGTCAGGTATACGCCTTCGATGTATATTCTTACTCAGGATGGATTTTTTATTGCAGAAGTAATGCTTCCGTCAGAATTAACAGGTATAAATGATTTTGTATCTCTTCTTGAAGGTTATAAAAGCCGTATGGAAAAAATAAATCAGCTTGTTGATAAAGCGTATGAAGGCAAGGGAACAGAGCGTATATACGCAATTGATGAACTGTATGAAACTACGGATGAAGTTCATCGTGTGCTTCTTACATCGCTTATAAAAGAAATTCCGTCTTTAGATAAAAATAACGAAACGGGTTTGTTGAGTAAGTACCTTCTTTCAATCGCAGAATCTCAGGCAATAGAATATTATTCGGCAGGAGATGCTGTTTCGGCTGTAAAATGCTATACGGAACTTGTAAAGTCAAAATTTCTTAAACCTGAACATGTCCAGCAGGCATACTATATGGCCGCGTATTTAATGGCATCTTCCGGGGCAACCGATGTCGATTTAATACTTACTTATCTTTCTGAATCTATAAAAGCATATCCGCAGGGAGAAAATGTTCCTAATATTCAGGAAGTGTATGATTATCTTTTGCATTCAAGTGAACTTCAAAATGATTCAGACACAGCAGTTTCTGAAAATGCACCCTTAAGTATTGCAGAATAATTTGGAGAAATGTTTTGGAGCCTTCTCAACCGGAAAAATTACCGATTTTACTCCTTATAGGACTAAGTGTTGTATTAATAATACTGTCCATGCTTTTTTCAATTTCTGAAAGTTCTATTCTTGGAATGAATAAACTCAGACTTAGAATTTTAAGAAAGAAAAAGGACAAGAATGCTGTTAGAATTGCAAAACTGCTTGATAATAAGGAACATCTTATAAATACACTGTTAGTCTCAAATGATCTTGTGAATATATTTCTTTCTTCGCTGATTACTTCAGTTGCTCTGGAGCTTTTTGGCGAAAGGGGAGTCGGTATTGCAACTCTTGTTGTTACTCTGCTTCTTCTGTTATTTGGTGAAATTACGCCAAAAACCATTTCTACAAGATGTCCCGATAAAATTGCATATGGATTGTCGGGATTTGTCAAATCGGTCGTGATTATCATGCATCCTCTGGTCGCAATCGTAACTTTAATCGGGCGGCTGGTGTTAAAATTGCTTGGCATAAAAACGGACGAAAAAGGTAAGTCGTATACCGAAGAAGAAATAAAGACTTTTTTTGACATAAGTTCTGAATCTGGATTGATTGAAGAAGATGAAAACCGCATGATGTCGCAAATATTTAAATTTTCAGATTTGGAAGCTCAGGATATCATGGTTCCTCGTATAAAAATAAAAGCAGTTTCTGTCGATGCTTCTTTCCGTGATATTCTGGAATTGTCGCAGCGTGTAGGATTTACTCATTATCCTGTTTATAAAGATTCAATCGACGATATAGTCGGAATAATATATTTAAAAGATTTGCTTGATTATAAAAACCGTCAGTCGGAATTTTCGGTTAGAAAAGTCATGCGACCTCCTCTTTTCATATTGGGGACAAAAAAAATGTCTTCTGTTCAGGAAATGCTTTTTGAAAATCATCTGACTATGGCCATAATTGTCGATGAATATTCCGGTACAGATGGTATTGTAACCGAAAGAGATATCGCCAGAGAAATATTCTCTCTTCCAGGCGACAGAAGTCTTCGCGGTAAGGTTTTTGATTATGATGCAATCGAAGATAAAAATGATTTTGAAATAAACGGTTCGGTACTTCTAAAAAATCTCAAGGCGGATTTACGAATTCCTCTTGAGTCAGAAATTAACGAAACTATAGGCGGATGGTTTGCAGAACAGATAGACCGTATGCCTCAGGCTGGAGATACGCTTGTTTTTCACGGATACCGCTTTGTCGTGGAAAAAATTCAGTCGCATCGGATAGAGCGTATAAAAATTCAAAGCGTTGCTTCTTCAGATGTGACTGAGATGGGAGAGTAGCAATGTTGTATGCAGTTTTAAGAGTTCTACCAACGGTTCTTTTGTTTGTATGCCTTGTTTTATGCGTAGGCTTTTTTACATCTTCAGAAACAGCTTATTTATCATTACCGCGTTTAAAACTTAGAACGATGCTTGATGAAAAGAAAAAAAATGCGGAAACGGTCAAAAAACTAAAAGATAATATGGACAGGCTTTTGACAACAGTCCTCATCGGTACAAATTTTCTGAATTCACTTACAGCGTCCCTTGCAACAGCTCTTTTTCTACGCTTTTTTTCTGAGAAATATATTGCTTTTGCACCTTTTGCCACTGCGTTTGTAATTACAACGTTCGGTCAGATTGTTCCAAAAACAGCAGCGGGGTTATATCCAGAAAAGTTTACTTCATTCTCAGCTGTTCCGCTTCTGATTTTTGAAAAAATAATTTTTCCAATTGTCTGGATTTTTGAACGTCTGTCGCATTTTGCAGTTCATGCCGTCGAAAAAATCGTAAAACCTGTTGATTATATCGTTACTGAAGAAGAACTTAAGGCTCTTATTGCGGTAGGGGAGAATGAAGGTACAATCGAAAAAAATGAAAGCCGCATGATGAATAAAATAATCGAATTCAATGACCTTCTTGTTAGTGATATAATGCGTCATCGCTCTTTTTTAAGCATGGTTCCTGATACTGCATCTTATCAGCTCGTTCTTGATGAATTTCAGCGTTCCGGAGTATCTACAATGGTTGTTTATCATGAGACAAAAGAAAATGTAGTTGGAATTCTTAATTATAAAAAATTGCTTTATGCCAGCGAAGATGAAGATTTTTCAGACGGCTATGCTTCCCGAGTAATGAACCATTCATTTTATGTGCCAGGTACATTGACCATTCTTGAACTTCTGAATAAATTCCGCACCAGCGAGTATAAATTTGCAGTTGTGCTTAATGAGCAGGGTGAAACTTACGGTGTTGTTACAATGAATGACATTTTGCGAACCGTTTTCGGGCATATACATGGTGAAGAATATTTTCTGGAAATTCCTCCCGAAGAAAAAATTCAGCTTCTTTCAGCAAATACATTTCTTGTTCCCGGAGACATAAAACTCGAAGATGTTAATGAAATACTTGGACTTAATCTCCATTCTGAAGAAATGAACACGTTGGGCGGTTTTCTTCTGGAAAAAATCGGCTATCTTCCAGCTCCAGGTGAAGTGTCAGTAATTGACAGAAATCTTTTTATTGTCGAAGAAATTTTCCAGCGACGTATTACCAGCGTAAAAATTACAAAAAATTAAAATATAGTGCCATAATTTAAATTCCAGCGGAGCGCAAACACCCACTCGCCTTGCGCGGTTCGCTGACGCTCATC
>CAMOWQ010000172.1 GCA_946628495.1 uncultured Treponema sp.
AATTCCCTTGCATAAGAATCTTTAAAATCGCTTTCTGTAAACTGTGAACAAATTTTTTCGAATTGTTTTAAATCCGCAATGACAGCAATTAAACCTCTTAATTCTGCATTAAGCTTAATATGTGTCATTTTTTTATTCTGATTGTCTTCTTTCCGGATATTCAAGCGTTCAGCAGCTTGTACACGATTATTAAAATCTCTTTTTACAGCCTCCGGCCTAAGGTTGAATGCCTGACATAACTGTTCAAGGCTCGACTCTTTCTGTATATCAAACTGAAGTGCATCAACATATTGGAAAAATTCAAGGGCAGCCCTAGTTTTTCCTTCGGCAGTTTCAACAGGGTATTTTGCACCTAGTTTAGATAATAGATAGTCAGAGTCTAATATAGCACTGTTAACCTGTGCCGTCAAGTTTTCTTTGCCTAAATTCAATAAAATTTCAGAAGGATCTTTTCCTCCTTTAAGTCTTATTATCCTTACTGATAAATTTTTCCTGCGGCATATAAGCATGTTTTTCCAGGTTGCTTCCTGACCTGCTTTATCAGAATCAAAAGACAGATATACGTTTTCTGCAAAACGCGCAATGAGGTTTGTCTGAGCTTCTGTAAGAGCCGTTCCCAGTGTTGCAACGGCATAATCAATTCCGCTCATGTGGTATGCAATACAGTCCATGTAGCCTTCGCAGATGATAATCTTTTTATTTTCGCGTATGGATTTTTTTGCAAAGTTGAATGCGTATAGAACTTCCCTTTTTTTATATTGAATAAGTTCGCCTGAATTTAGATACTTTCTGTCATCCGGTCCCTGCGGATGAAGAATTCTTCCACCGAATGCTACGACCTGCCCTTTTTCGTTAAAAATCGGGAACATGAGTCTGTCCGAGAAAAATGAGCAGTCTTTGTGTTTTTTAGAAAAAAGACCTGAGTCATTAAGAAAGTCTTCGGAAAAATTTTTTGATTTAAGGAATTTTTTCAGCCAGAATCTGTCGGCAGGCGAATAGCCAATCTTGAATTTCTTTATAGTGTCGATGTCTACACCGCGTTTTATTATGTAATCAAGTGCATTTTTTCCGCTTTCATGTTCAGTAAGAAAATAGTGGAACATGCTTGCAGTTCTTTCGTACAGCTCTATATATTGTTCGATTTTTTTAGAAATGTTTTCCTGTTCGGTGTTGTCATGGTGGTAGCCTGAATCATCATATTTTATCGGAATGTTGTTTCTTTTTGCCAGGGATTCTACTGCCGTAGTGTAAGGAACTTTTTCCATTTCCATTATGAATTTTATTGCATCGCCCGATGCGTGGCAGCTGAAGCAGTAATAGAATTTTTTATCGCCGTCTACGTGAAACGATGGCGTTTTTTCATTGTGAAACGGACAGCATCCCCACCAGTCATTGCCTGTTCTTTTTTCGAGGCGTGTGTATTCTCCTACAAGAGAAATAATATCTGCGGTTGAGTGGACGGTATTTATTGTTTCTTTTGAAATGAATGCCATTATAATTTCCGTTTTTTATTGTAATACGTTTTTTTATTTCAGCAGTAAATTATGATTTTCTTTATGTTCCTCAAATGTTGTTGAAAAGACATGTCTTCCTTTGTCTGCATCGACAATCTGAAAATAATAATAATTTGTTTTTGCAGGTGCAGCGGCGGCAGATAAGGCGGTTAATCCTGGATTTGAAATTGCTCCTGGTGGAAGACCTGCGTATTTGTAAGTATTGTACGGGCTGTCTATTTTTGTGTCTTCAATAAGAATGCGTTCAGGATGCGGTTTTCCCTGAATATCTGAAATAATGTATTCGATTGTTGCGCATGAATAAAGACCTATGTTGTGCTTAAGTCTGTTAGAAAATACGCTTGCAATTAGAGGTGCTTCTTCCTTTATTTTGTATTCGCGTTCAATAATTGATGCAAGAATGACTGTATCCTGAAACTGTTTTTTTGCCTTTTCAGAACCGTCTGTCCTGTAAGTTTTCCACATATCGTAAAGTGACGGAATGCTTTCTGTTTTTTCAAAAAAATTATCAAGCATCATTCCTGCAATTGTCTGTGCTTCCATGCCGTTGTTAAAGTAATAGGTATCTGGAAAAAGATAGCCTTCAAGTGTTTCTGAAGGAATGCCATATCTGTTTATAAGTTCTTCTGAATGAGCAGCATCGATAAAGTCTTGTCTGGTACAGATGTTGTTTTTCTGAAGCAGCTCCGCAATTTTTAAGACAGTATAGCCCTCGGGAATTGAAATACGTATGTATTCCTGCTGTCCTGATGTAAGTTCAAGAAGGATGTCAGGAACATTCATGGCAGAAGATATATGATATATTCCGCTTTTTAGAGAGAATGTCCAGCTGTTCCAGTCGATGTTGTTATATTTGTCTTTGTATGAATAATCTTTGTAGAAAAAAGAAAGGAGTTTTGGATAACGTGCGCAGATGTAAAAAATCTTTCTGTTTCTGATTATGCGGTTTTCTTCAAGTTCGTCTGCTATGCTGTGAATTCCCCTTCCGTATGGAACTTCCAGTTTATGTGTTACCGATGATTCACTGCTGCGGCTTACAGCTCGTGTAAGGGTGTAAAAAGTAAAAATGACTGCAAAAACGCAAAACAGCAGGAACAGAATAAAAGCTGTAATAAAATGCTTTTTTTTCATTTAAAAAACCCCCTGATTTCGTCAAGAGAAAGAACGTTGTATACGGAATCTTCAATTGCTTTTGCAAACTGTTCGAGTCCATCTGGCAGTTTATCCTGATTATCCCTCAGGAATTTTGCAAGAAGCGCTATTTCGTTTGAGGTGAAGTCATATTGTAATTTGAATTCTTTATCCGTAGTGTCCATATAATTTCGTCTATTATAATATCGAGATTAAGCTTCAAAATCCATACTATTACAAATATAAATCATCACTATTAAAAATATATAAACTCGCGTTGCTGTATTTGTATTCTAAGAATAAAAACTTTACAGATTAAATTCGTGTCCTTCCTGTGCAAGGAAGATTTTTAAATCGCTGTGGTTAATGTATTGTGCATACCATCTGGCTGCCTGAAGGATAGAATTGAGTTTTTTGTCATCATAAGTTGGTTCATGATGAAAAAGATATAATTTCTTTATGTTGTGCTGTATTGCAAAGTCTACGGCATAACAGAAAGCATTGTGTCCCCAGTTTTTCTTAGCCTGTGCCTCTTCAACTGTATACTGGGAATCCATAACGATTGCATCGGCATTTGAAAAGAAGGCCTTTGCTTCTTCTGTCGGGGTAAAATCTGAAGGGTTTAGCTCAACGTCTGTGGCATAAATGAATTTCCGTCCTGCTGCTTCGAAGGAATAACAGTAAGATGTTCCCGGATGATTCATCTTTATTGAATTAACCTTAATATCATCGATAAGAAAATTTTTGCCAGGTGTAATGATGTTATAGTTTATGTTTTTGGTAATAGATTTTGGAACCGAAGGCGGAGAAAATGGTTCTTCTGTCTGTTTCGTTAGAAATTCCTCTGTTTCTTTCCATGGACTGTAAATGTCGAGCGTTGTTTTCGGATTAAAAATCGGATCAAAGAATGGAAGACCTTGAATATGGTCCCAGTGAAAATGAGAAAACAGTATGTGGAAGTGATTATTATTTTTTCTGTTTTTGCCTAATACTCTTAATCCTGTTCCTGCGTCAAGAATTATGTCTGTGTTATTGTGAATGATTTCTATGCAAGGTGTGTTTCCCCCGATTGTTCCGAAAATCCATGAAGGAAGGTTTGAGATAAATTTGGCTCTTGTTTCCTGATTTGTCAGGTCTTCAGGCTTTATGCGCTGAACGGCAGCCATTATTTTTGATTGTATTTGTTGCGGTGATAAAGGTGCAGGTATAGAACCTCTTACTCCCCAAAAATGAATATTCAAAATCATTCCCCACTATATATTTTTTAAACTCGTTTAATACTTTAATATATGCCAATTTGTTTGTCAAAGTGTTTATAGGAATTTAGCGTAATTTGATGGGATTTGATAGCTTATGAAAGTTAAAAAAATATAAAAAAAGACTCAGGAGAAACCTGAGCCTGTCATGGGGAGTAGAGGACTCGAACCTCTGGAGACGCGAGTCGAGGGATTTACAGTCCCTTGCAATTGCCGCTATGCGAACTCCCCTTTTTTTGAAAGCTGCCTGTAGGATTTGGACCCACGACCCCGAGATTACAAATCACGTGCTC
>CAMOWQ010000173.1 GCA_946628495.1 uncultured Treponema sp.
TTGAACTTCCGCCGATTCGCGGGCATGTTCAGTTTGATCATGTTAATTTTAGCTATGAGCCTGGAACACCTGTCCTTAAAAATGTTGATTTTACGATTACTCCGGGAATGTCTGTTGCAATTGTCGGGCCGACGGGAGCTGGAAAAACAACAATCATCAATCTTTTAAGCAGATTTTATAATCCTGTTGACGGGAAAATTCTTATAGATGGACTTGATATCCAGAAACTTAAGATTAAATCCATACGAAAACAGGTTGGCGTAATGCTGCAGGATTCTTTCCTTTTTAGTGGAACGATTATGGAAAATATCCGTTACGGCCGTCTTGGTGCAACTGATGAAGAATGCATTGCAGCTGCAAAAACAGTTCAGGCTCATTCGTTTATTTCGGCTTTTCCTGAAGGTTATAATACCATGCTTAGTGCAAACGGAGGCGGTCTTTCTCAAGGACAGAAGCAGCTTATAAGTTTTGCCCGCGTTCTTCTGTCAGACCCGCGAATCCTTATTCTTGATGAGGCAACTTCTTCTGTAGATACTCAGACCGAAAAACAGCTTCAGACAGGACTTAACGAACTTTTAAAAGGAAGAACGTCATTTATAATTGCACACAGACTTTCTACAATCCGTAATTCCGATGTGATTTTTTATGTAGATCATGGAGAAATTGTTGAAAGGGGTAATCATAAACAGCTTATGGAACTGAACGGAAATTATGCAGGTATGGTAAAGCGTGCAGGCGGAAATTTTTCGAATAATAAAGCGGAATAGAAAGACTGTTGCGGAATAAAACAGGTTAGGGCAGAGTTTTTCATTAAAATTAAAAACTGTTAAGAAATATTTGCAAGAAATGATTTTTTTGTAACAAATTTTCATTTTTATTATTATTTTAAATAAAGAGAAAAGAATGCATTTTCTAAGTTCTGGCATGCGGAGCGGAAAATGAATTCTGAAAAAAACTAATTCTCTAAAATGTCATATTCGAGGTGATGATAAATGAAAACTTGGACAAAAAGAATCATTGGTGTTGCGGCTACAGCTGTTGTGGCTTTCGGTTTTATTTCGTTGTCCTGTGCAAAAACTGTCGTAAAAGGTACTGCTGATACTGTTTATACGGCAGACACAGCTTATGCAGAATCACGACCTGTTACAATTCCGGCTGAATCTCTTAAGCTTGTTGAAGCATTGCAGAATTCTTTCCGTGCAATCAGTAATACGGTTCTTCCGTCTGTTGTAGAGATTGATGTTACGGAAACAAAAACTTATACAAATCCAATGCAGGGATTTGGCTGGCCATTCGATGAATTTTTTGGAATGCCTAGAGATAATGGCGATAATAAACGTGAATATGAATCGAAAGGTCTTGGTTCGGGTGTAATCGTTCGCCGTGACGGTTCAACTTATTATGTTCTTACTAATAATCACGTAGCCGGTTCTGCAACAAAAATTACCGTAAAATTGAACGATGAACGTGAGTTTGAAGCAAAACTTATTGGTGCCGACGAAAGACAGGATATTGCACTCATTTCTTTTGAATCAAAAGATACTGGCATTCCAGTTGCAAAACTCGGTGATTCGGACAATGTTTCTACCGGCGATATTTGTATGGCAATGGGCGCTCCTCTCGGATACGCACAGTCGGTTACGCAGGGTATTATCAGTGCAACAGGAAGAACTGAAGCAAATATGAGTACTATGACGGATTACATTCAGACTGATGCAGCAATTAATCAGGGAAACTCTGGTGGTCCTCTTGTAAATATTTACGGCGAAGTAATCGGTATAAATTCATGGATTGCATCTCAGTCTGGCGGTTCTCAGGGCCTCGGATTTGCAATTCCAATCAATAATGTTAAGAATTCAATTGATTCATTCATTAATAAAGGAAAAGTTGTATACGGTTGGGTTGGTGTTTCTTTGAGCGAAACTCCTAAGGATTTCCTTTCTGAACTTGGTATCGAAGATGTTTCCGGGGCATTTATTACTCAGGTATTCCTTAATTCTCCTGGATATAAATATGGTCTTGAACCTGGTGATTTTATCATCGAAATTAATGGAAAGAAAGTAAAATCTGTAAATCAGGTAATCAGAGATATCGGTGTTCTTGAAGCTGGTTCAACTGCTAATTTTACTGTTATTAGAAACGGTCAGAAAGTATCTGACATAAAAGTAAAGATTGAAGAACGTAATGAAAATTCTGGTTCTAATAATCAGAAATTGTTCCCGGGCTTCTTTGTTTCACCTCTTACAGAGGAATTGAGGGAAAAACTTGAAATTGATGACAAAAAAGTAAAAGGTGTTGTGATTTCAGGTGTGCAGGAACGTTCTCCGGCAGCTTCGTTAAGACTGCAGAATGGTGATGTTGTTACTGCCGTTAATGGAAAGCCTGTAAAAAATATCAAGGAATTCTATGCAGAAGTTGCTGCCTGCGGTAAATCAATTAATTTTGATGTTTACAGTAACGGCGGAACAATTACAACAGGCACTTATAAAATTCAATAGCGATTTGTATAGCGGGCAAAAATGTCTGCAATGACTAGATGTTGTAAATAATCGCTTAATTTATTAGAATATCTTTAATTACGTGGTGGATGATGTTTCTGCATCATTCGCCGCATTTTTTGAACTAAGGAGTCGTAAAATGGCACGTACACATTATATTGCCGGAAACTGGAAAATGAATACTTCTAAAGCAGAAGCAGTTGCTTTGGCAAAAGATTTGGTTGAACAGCTCAAAGGAAAAACAAACAAGTTTATGATTGGTGTTCCTTTTGTATATCTTGATGCAGTTGCTCAGGTTGTAAAAGGTTCTAATATCATTCTTGCTGCTCAGGATTGTGCTGCAACAGCAAACGGTGCTCATACAGGTGAAGTTTCTACAACAATGCTTAAGGATATCGGATGTCAGTGCGTTATTCTTGGACATTCAGAACGCCGTCACGAAATTGGTGAATCAGATGAACTTATTAATAAAAAGGTTCGCAAGGCTTTGAACGACGGTCTTGAAGTTGACCTTTGTATTGGTGAACTCCTTGCAGAAAGAGAAGCTGGCGAAGCAGAACAGGTTTGTGCATTCCAGCTTTCTGCTGACCTTGCAGGCGTTACTGCAGAGCAGATGAAAAACGTAACAATCGCTTACGAACCTGTTTGGGCAATCGGAACTGGAAAAACAGCTACTCCAGAAGATGCTCAGGCAATTCATAAATTTATCCGCGGATACATTGCAAAACTTTACAATCAGGAAGTTGCAGACAATGTAATTATTCAGTACGGCGGATCGATGAAAGCTTCAAATGCAGCAGAGCTTCTTGCACAGCCAGATATTGACGGTGGACTTATCGGTGGCGCATCACTTAAAGCAGAAACTTTCGTTCCAATCTGCGTACTTTAATCGATTCGGGCAAAATGCCTGTAACTGATTTATAAAAATCTATGGATATCGTTCAGACATCCTGAAAAACCTCCGTGTCATTATGATAACGGAGGTTTTTGTTTCTATAATAATGTGTTGCTATAGACAAAAATATACATTTCTAATAAAATAACTAACACTTTATATGAATAAATAAATTGGAGTAAATAAATGGGTGCAATTGGTGTTGTTCTTTTGGTATTCTTTGTAATCGTATGTATTCTGCTTGTTCTTCTCGTAGTAATTCAGGGCGATGAAGAAAATGGAATGGGTGGACTTCTCGGCGGTCGTGGTACAGCTGCATTTGGTTCTCATTCTGCAAGTGTTTTAACAAAGGCTACCATGGTTTTAGTTATTCTTTTCTTTGTTCTTTCTTTTGCTTTGGCATTGGTAAATAAGAAACCTAAAATCGAAAAAGATTTGCTTCCTGAAGCAGCTGTAGAAAATGCTTCTGAAACAGAAAATGCTGCATCTGGTGACTGGTGGGTTACAGAAGATGCTGATGCTTCAGAAACTGTAACTGAATAAAAAAAATATTATAAAAAAATAATAACTGATGCTTAGTAATTATCTTTCACATGAGAATATTATACTGAATCTTCAGAGTTCGGAAAAAGAAGAAGCTTTTGCCGAACTTCTGGAGGTAATCGTAAAGCAGAATCCTGGCATAAACCGGGATATTGCTTTAAATGCAATAGATGAGGGCATTCGTTATATTGCATTTGGAAG
>CAMOWQ010000174.1 GCA_946628495.1 uncultured Treponema sp.
AACTTCTGTTTCTGTTCCGCTTTCTTCTTCTTTCATAATAGGGTTATTGTTTCCACCGCCACCCATTATTTTATCAGAAGGCGCATTTCCAGAACTTCCGCGAAACATATTACTTCCCGAATCAATACTACCGCCAGCGTTTTCAAAACGTCCACCGACTTCTTTCATAATCAATCTAAAAAGGTTCATTTTCTATTCCTCTTTTGCAACATATTTTAAAGATTTTATTTTGTTAGGTGAGTTTACAACTACCTTCTTTGAACATTCGCGATAATGTTTTAATTTTTCATCAGAGAAAGGCTTAATAAATGAACCCATAAGACCTAAAGTATTGCCAATATTGCCCCATCTGTTTTCGTACTCCTGTTGTCCTGCCTGTTGAGCTGCAGCAAGTTTTTGTCCCTGTGCGTTTATGTTTGCATTTCCCATGTTTGCCATAGTTGCCTGCTGGTTATTCATGTTATTACTGTAATTAGCAATACTGTTTTGTGTATTTGCATTAGACAAACCAAGCTGTTGATTGTAAGCATTTGCGTATGCGTTTTGATAGGCATTTGCATTCTGTTGTGAACCGAGCATTGCAGCTTGTGCCTTGTTCATTCCTGCGCTTCTTGCTGCAGTCGTTGCTTGTCCTTGTGTATGTGTGGCCGCTGCTTCTGCCTGTGATCTAGCATATTTTCTCGCTTCTTCATTAGAAAGTTTTGTTTGCTCTCTGGACTGTTCCATACCTTTAGCGTTTGCAGTGTCAGTAATTCCGACACCGTTTTGCGCAGCGTTCAAAGAAGAATTATAACCTTCTGCACCAGAATATTTATTTGCCGCAGCTTCGTAAGCCATTGCCGCAGTTTCGTATTTTGCATTTGTAGGTTTAGCCATGTCGAAAACTCCTATACTTATTAGTTATAAACATTGCCCATTCTTGGGAACTGGAAAGCATCACTGCCCAGCGTTTCTTCAAACGTCTGCTCAATCATTGCTAGTTCATTCTGCAACAAAGAAATATCTGCACCCTGTTTGCTTTTGAAAGCAATAGCAAGAATGTAAGAAATTATCTGGAAGTATGTTGAGTTTGGATAATTCAATTCTGTATCTTCACAATAAGGAATTACAAAATATTTTCCGTATTTCTTCGAGCAATAACCGAATCCGGTTCTTTCATCAATTCCGATAAATCCGATATTATCGCCATTTGTCTGTTCAATAACTTTTTTAAGTTCGTTCTCAACACAACCTATTTCCGAATCATTCAAGTAATAACATTTTTTATCTGCATAAATAATCTTGTCTGCTATTATTCCAGCATCAACAGTTCCGTACCAGATTGTATTATCTTTGAGATAATAAAAATCATTCATTGAATTATTGCAAACGTAAAACAATCCGCCGTCTATTAATTCGTAAGTACCGATATCTTTTGTATCAACATAAGTTGAACCGGAAAGGACTTTAATTGTAAATGACTTTACAATTCCGTCATGCATCAAAAATACTTCGCCATTTTCAGAAACAACCGGGAACGCATCAATATCGCTTTCTACATTCCTTGCTATGTCGTGAATGTAAAGTGTTGAAACTGTTCTAACCAGAATATAATTATCTGTAAGCCATACCCCCACAACGTCAGTAGGTTCTATTCCAATTAATGTTTTATTTACATCTTTTATTCCGTCTAAATCAACAACAGAATAGGCCGGTTCTTCGGAATCTGTAATATCTGAATACAAGAAAGAATGTTTGCAGCAATCCAGATAAGTTTTTTCTGCGTCTAAATCAATAGTTACTGAATTAGGCTTAAAAAATAACTTCTTTGGTTTTGGGAAATACTCTACAAGTACGTCATTAGGATTGCCGTACAGATAAATTGAACCGTTGCGCAGTTCATAACTTAAATGGTGAATTCCGTCTGCATCTGCCCTTCGGTTGATAACCTGCAGATTGCCATTATTCCAAAGATAAACGCCTTTAAGCTGCCAGAAGTTTTCAGGCAATACCTTTTCTTTATCTTTCATTCTGAAAGAATCTACAAAGGAATTATCACCCATGTTTATTAATTTTTCATATAAGGCTACATTACTTTCATTAATGCAGTTTATTGCTTCATTCCAGGTAATAAAGTCCGAGCCTTCAAAATCTGCAAGCTGTTTTGAACGTTTGAATAAATCGCTAGTTTTCATATTGAACATTTTACACACTCCTACCACTCAACATTATTTGATGTTATCTGTGGATTGTTTATTGCTTTTTTTGATACCTTGTCTATAAGTATTGCGTCAGTCTGTGAGCCTATACCAATAGCAGAAATATTGAACGGTGAATCAATACTGAAAGACACACCCAAGCCTCGCTGTTCTTTTGGCTGGTAACGTAAATAAATTGTATGTGTCAGTTTATCCCAGTCAGAAGCCTTTATCTTAAATATAGTTTTCTCTGTCTTTCTGCCTTCGTTAGAAATAGTTGATGCAGAAACAATCAATTCGCCTTCTTCATGTTCCGTATTGAATATGCGTAAATACAAACAGTCATTTATTGATACAGTCTGATTGTTTACACCATAAAAGCAGGTATCAAGTTTAATATTCTGTTTTGTATAATCGTCATCAGCTTCTTTGTAATACTTGATGTATTTATAATTTCCGCCATTATCAGAAAGGACTATTCCTTTATTGACAATAAAAATACTTTCTGTATCTGGATAATCTAAAGCATAAGCACCAAACAGAGAAGAAAATAAAACACCTATGTTTGTTAATAAAATCATAGACTGTGTTTGCGCATTATAAACATAAGCCTTAATAACTGATACTTTATCAATCATCTGGCGAACCTGCAGAACATTTGAACCTATGAAAGAATAAAGCGTTCTGTTTACCTTACTGAAAAATAATGCTTCATAAGGTGTACAACCGCAGAATTGCAAGCCTTCAACAGAACAAACTGCCTGAACATTAGAAACAACTCCTTCGCTATAATAAAGTGAGTAAATCCAGTTACCCATAATTCCAAAGTGCTGCCCTTGAATGATAAATAATTCACTCATGTTTTCTATACCAGAACCAAGATAATAAGACATTAAAATATTATTGTTGTTTCCGATTGCAAGCGGGTAGGAATTAAGCTGCGAAGTAATAACCGCAACATTTCCAAAGATTGATTTTATCTTTGAAAATAAGTTTACGTTATATTCAACGTTTCCGTTTGTATCTAACGGATATGTTAGATCAATAAGTTTATCGCTATACTTTGCCTTGTAGTTTCCGTTATTATCTTTGAAAATTGAATACTGATACTTTATAGAAACTGCATCTGCATTTCCCGTAGAACCTTCAAAATTAGCATAGATGTTTACAATGTCCGAAATATTAGGTGTAAATGGCGGAACACCAATATTGAAACGTTTGTAACTGTCTAAGTCCATTACAAAAATAGAAATAGGGTTTAATATAATCGAACTATTGTTTTCCTGTTCATACTCATTTACCGCGCCTGCTACATAACAGTTATTTTTTATATCTTTAAAGTCATAAAAATCAGTAGTAACATAATTCATTCCTTTTTCGTCATTTAATGAATTATAAGGCACTGCAAAATGTAAAACTTTCTGTCGTTTAATGTCATAAGAGTTTTTCATGCTATCGACATTAACAACAATCTGCTTGTCAAATATTCTTATTTCCGGATTTTCAACAAGCCTGATTTCATACCAGTCATTACCACATTTATATGTTATTCTTTCGTCATACTGTTCGTTTATCCTGTTTGCATTATTTATGTAATAAGAAACTGTAGAAGCGTCTATTGCGTTCCATTCAGTCAATAATACATTCTTTCCGCAAATTGCAGATAATTGATTGTTATTCATTGCAAGGTAAAAATTATTTCCAAGTTTTACAAAATCACCTAATACGTGTTTAGCCTTGCTGAAAGTTCCGACATTGTTTACACTGCTTTCTTTGTCTGTAAACTGAAAACCAGTGCAGGAAGGAATGCTGTAAAAATCACCCGGTTTAAAGTGAATACACATAGATTTATAATCAGTAGAATTCTGTTCTTCCGTTACAACCGCCTGATAGTCATAACAGTTTATCAAAGATGT
>CAMOWQ010000175.1 GCA_946628495.1 uncultured Treponema sp.
GGTGTTCCTGTTTCGTCTGCAATTATCTTATTGAGTTTTGCACGGGTTTTTTCCATGTCTTTTGCAAAAATTTCAATATCAGTTGCAACACCACGCATTCCACTCATCGGCTGATGAATAAGATAGCGGCTGTTAGGAAGTCCAACTCTTTTTTCCTTTGGAACGGCAAGAAGTACTAAGGTTGCGGCAGAAGCAATAAGTCCCATTCCGACAAGAACTACAGGTGCTTTTATAAAGCGAATTATATCAAAAATAGCAAAGCCTGCATCAACATCTCCTCCTGGAGAATCGATGTACATATAAATAGTTTTCTTTGAATCATCTGCTTCGAGAATAAGAAGCTGGCGTACGATTTTATCTGCCAGTTCCTTGTTGATTTCTCCTGAAAGAATTACCTGACGTGTTTTAAGAAACTTTTCTGTTAAAGGATCCTGCATTTCAGGAGTTTTTTTTGTGTTTTCCTCTTCGTCATCAAACAAAGGTGATGTGTAGATAGATTTCATATAATAACCTCTTAGTCTTAAATATAGTAAAAAAATGTAGTATTAGCAATTGAAATTGAAATCTTTGCCTTTATTTTTTACCTCCGACGTTTTTCCATGCAGTATAGATTTTTCTATATACATCATATCATCTACGATTTTAATTGCGTCTTCAAGTTTTAAAATTTCACCGGGGTTAAATACTCTTGCACCTGTACTCACTGTAAGTTCGTATGGAAGTGACATTTTTGCCGCAGCTTCTGCAAGACTTTCTTTAATTATTTTGCAGTAATCCTGTGAATGAATCCTTGGGTATGTTCCAACAATAACGAATTCATCTCCGCCATAACGTACGTTTATATAGTTTTTAGGCATTCTGCTCATGATGGTGTCTGCAACGGTTTTTACCGCAAGATCTCCCTGAAGATGCCCGAATTTATCGTTTATTATCTTCATGTTGTTAATGTCGATGAAAATAATTTGTGTTTTCTTGGAAGATGCATTGTTGTTTTCAAAAAGAGGAACTGCATACAGATTTAAGCCTGCCCTGTTGTATAAGCCTGAAAGCATGTCGTGTGTAGAAAGTTCCTGCATGTGTTCACTTAATACCCGGTACAGAGTTGTCTGTCTGTATTTCTCTATGATAGTTCCAAAATTCCGGGTCCAGTTGTATGCACGTTTGTTTTCCAGCATTCCAAGATAATTTTTTGAAACGTAATACCCGTGAAGATACATCTGTGTAAATAATGGAAGAAAAAGATATGTGCTGCTTTCCGTGCTTTTCATGTTGGATGGAAAAAGTTGTGCAGAAGGAATAAATTCTTTTTTATTGTAAGCTTTTCCGCCTTGAATATTTACCATAACTTTCATTCGTTTATCGAATGTTGAAATGGGATCCGGCGAAATTATATTTTCTTTTAGACTTGTAATTACCCTTTCGTTTATGAGGATTGCAAAATCAGGGCCTTCAAAAGGATGCCGCTTTTCAAAGAATGCCTGAAGGCTGTCGTTAAGACTGTCAATTGATTCTGGTTTGATGAATGTGTTTTCGAGATGCCTTAAATGGCTTGCAAAACGCTGTTCGGTTTCAAGAATAACCGAAAATGACTGATTGTATAGAATCTGTTTTGGCTGCATTTTGTTTAGACATCCGCAGCTCTGCTGATATACTGTTTCCGCCTTTATGTTTATGTCTTTTTGCTGTTTTGGATTTGACATAAGGAGTTTTATAGCTTCTTTTCCCATTTTTTTTGCGTTTAAGTTTATGCTTGTTATGGAAGGTGTAACTTTGTCGGAACATTCTACTGTATCAAAGCCGATTACTTTTATGTCTTCTGGTACGGAATAACCGTTTTCTGCTGCTGCGGAAATTGCTGCCATTGCAGCCCAGTCGTTTACACATACTATTCCTTCTGGAATGTGTTCTTTGTCAGCAAATATTTTCTTTGCCTGCTCGTATGCAAATGAATATCCCCAGTCACCGTGAAGATATATCTTGTTTTCGTTTACTTTTATTGAAGATTCTTCGAGTGCTTCTAAAAATGCTTTGTAATTTGATTCTGCTCCGGCGTTTCCGTCTGGTCCACCGATGTAGGCAAAATCTTTTATCCCGTGTTCGTTTATAAGGTGTAGTACAAGTTCCTTGTATTGTTCATGATTTTCACTCGTTACGGAATACATTCCTTTTAATGGATGATTCAGCGAAACAGTCGGTACTTTTGAGTCTAGAATTTTTTCATATATTTTTTGTGCTATTTCAGCATCGTTAAAAAGGTCTGGCATTATGATTATGCCGTCAAATTCCTTCGGGTCTGCAAGATTAAAAACGGCGAATCCTGTTGTGTTAACTTTTCCATTTGATTCAGTAAATTTGTAACAGACAAAAACATACAAATCTACATAATATTCGCGACAGCTTTCCTGCATTCCTTCAAGAGTTTCCATTACATAGTCGACTGACCATCCTGAAGTTAGAACTGCGATTTTTTTCTTCACAGCGTTTATTATACTGTAAAAATGAAAGTGCACATATTAAAAAAATATAAATTATTATTATAACCTAGTAAGTTTTCCCTATGAAATATACTGTAAAAATGAAGAGTTTTTTAATTATTATGCCTTTGTTATTCTTTAAGTGATAGTTGTAACCAACATTTTTTGTAATTGTTTTAATACGTTGCGAAAAATAATCATGCAATAATAAAATGCATTTACCAATATAAAAAAAATGCATATAATACTATAATCAGTTAATTATTATCTGGAGATTTTTTATGAAAGGAATTATTCTTGCCGGTGGTTCAGGAACCAGACTTTATCCAATTACAAAAGCAGTTTCAAAACAGATTTTACCGTTGTACGATAAACCTATGATTTATTATCCTCTGAGTGTTCTTATGCTTTCTGGAATCAGAGAAGTTCTTATTATTTCTACACCTCGTGACATCAGTTGTTTTAAGGAACTTTTTGGAGACGGTCAGTGGCTTGGAATGCGTTTTGAATATGCCGTTCAGGATAAGCCTAGGGGACTTGCAGATGCATTTATCGTTGGTAAAGATTTTATTGGAAACGATGATGTTGCCCTTGTTCTTGGTGATAATATTTTCTATGGACAGAGTTTTACTTCTACACTTAAACGTGCTTCTGAAACAGTTAAGGCAAACCGTGGTGCCGTTATTTTCGGTTATTATGTTTCTGATCCTACAGCTTACGGTGTAGTAGAGTTTGATAAAGACGGTAATGCATTAGGAATTGAAGAAAAACCTGCAAAGCCAAAATCAAATTATGCAGTACCAGGTTTGTATTTCTATGATAATTCTGTAGTTGATATTGCTGCAAACGTAAAACCAAGTGCCCGCGGAGAAATCGAAATTACTGCGGTTAATAATGAATATCTTGCAAGAAAACAGCTTAAAGTTGAACTTTTGGGACGCGGTATGGCATGGCTTGATACAGGTACTTACGACGGACTTAATGAAGCTTCTAACTTTATTGCTACAATTCAGAAACGACAGGGCTTGTATGTTTCTTGTATAGAAGAAATTTCATACAAAAACGGCTGGCTTACAAAAGAACAGCTTCTTGAACTTGCAAAAGGTTACAAAACAGATTACGGACGTTATCTTGAATTTATCGCTCAGAATTAATGAGTTTCGCAGCGAATGTTTTGCGGTAAGAGTTTGTAATTCAATATACTAAAAAAAATACAGGAATTGAATATGTCATTTGAGTTTAAAAAATGCAGTATAGAAGGTTTGTACGAAATACAGCCTAAAATTTTTGGAGATAACCGCGGTTATTTTCTTGAAACATACAGTGAAAAAGATTTTTTTGAAGCAGGACTTACAATGAAGTTCGTTCAGGATAATCAGTCAAAATCTTCAAAAAATGTGTTGCGAGGACTTCATTTTCAGAAGCAGCATCCGCAGGGAAAACTTGTACGTGCTTTGGAAGGCCGCGTTTTTGATGTTGCCGTTGATTTAAGAAAGGGCAGTGCAACTTTTGGAAAATATTACGGTGTCGTTCTTGATGCAGAAAAACAGAATATGTTCTATATTCCTGAAGGTTTTGCACACGGATTCTGTGTTC
>CAMOWQ010000176.1 GCA_946628495.1 uncultured Treponema sp.
TCTGAATCAAAATTCAAGATAGGAAAGAAAATTCTTGAATCAATTCCGGCATAATCTTCTTTTATTTTTTTCTTATCGATTCCATTAGTAACAAGGTCTTTTCTTATAAATTCAGAACCTGCTATTATCATACCGGATTTTTCCAAAGCTTTTATCAGTCTTTTTCGTTCAAATCTGTCACATTCTGTCAATACGGAAGAAAGTACAGTATTCAAAATAATAACAGCTTTTTTATTCACTTTTCTTGGAAAAACTCTTTCCACAGCAGGAATAATAACAACATCATATTTCTGTTTTTTTACAAACTTAGAAAAACGTACATGATGCCATATTTTTTCGGATTCAATATTATCAGAAACATTTACAGAGACATAAGAAAACTTTTTTTTCTGAGAATATGTATAACGGTCAATTTCAGAACCGAATAATTCTATTTCATTGTTAGTATCATCTGGAATATTTGATATAAAATTTAAAAGATATGAGCCTAAGCCTGATTTTCCATGTTCGCAGCCAAAAGTATCAATTCCAATTTTCATAAATCACCATAACTATATTGTTAAGATTATAGCAGATTTTTTGATTGTATGCTATAACTTAGTTATGAGTAACGCAAATGCATTTTCCGGTATAAGTCAGGAATTAATCGAAAAACTATCTTCAGACGGAATTACAGCACCAACTAAAGTGCAGAATATGATTATTCCCAAAATTCAAAAGGGAGAAAAAATTCTTTTTCAGTCAGAAACAGGAACAGGAAAAACACTCGCCTACCTTTTACCATTGATAGACAGGCTTGAAAAAGATGAAGACAGAACCAAACTTCGAATCCTTATAATTGCACCAACATTTGAACTTGCCTCTCAAATCAATATGACGGCAAAAAAACTTACATCAAGAAAAACCGCATTAATAATAGGCGGTTCACCAATAAAACGTCAGATTGAAACACTGAAAGAAAAACCGCAGATTATAACAGGAACGGCAGCAAGAATTGTTGAACTGGCACGGCTGAAAAAAATCAAGCTAAACGATTTAACTGCATGTGTTTTTGATGAAATTGACAGGCTTGTAAAAAAAGAAAGTTTCAAGGAAACTGATGAAATACTTCACGTAATTCCTTCTGAAATACAGCTGATTGCCTGCTCGGCAACAATAAATAAAGCTGCACGACTTTTTCTTCCAGGAATTACAACAGAAATTTTACCGGAAGAAGACGTTCTAAAAAAGAATATTACTCACTGGGCAATTTATGCTGAATCAAGAGATAAAATCGACACGCTTAGGAAATTCCTTGCAGCGGAAAAAATTGAAAAAGCCCTTGTATTTACATCACGTTCCGATCAGGTAGAAAATATTTATTCAAAACTCAGATATAAAAAAGTTGACTGCATGGCTTTGTATTCAAAAGCTGACAAAACAGAACGAAAAATGGCTATAGACAGGTTCAGAAGCGGAAAAAGTAAAATTCTTATAACAAGCGACCTTGCAGCACGAGGACTTGATATAGCAAACATTTCTCACGTTGTCCAGATGGATTTACCGTCTGATATAGATTTTTTTATTCACAGAAGTGGAAGAACTGCACGCGCAGGAAAGTCTGGTATTAATGTAGTTATCGGTGATGAATATGAAATGAGACAGTTCGCGGCAATAGAAAAAAAACTTGGCATTATTGTATATCCGAAGGAAATTCATGACGGAAAGATTACAGAGCCGGTATTGGATTAGTTTCAGACTTTTTATGAAAATCTGCCTAGACCAAAAAAACTGAAACAGTCTGCCTATATGACCTGCAACAAATTGTTGATATAAAACACTTTTTGATTTAAAATAAATTTGGGTAAAAATTTTTTTTTTAGGGGAAAAAATGTCTGATACAAAAAAATCAGCTGCTTCATCATCTGAAGTAAAAAAAACAGCAAAAAAAACAACGGTTTCTAAAACCACAGCCGCAAAACCGGCATCAAAAACAACTGTAAAATCAACAGCGGAAAAAACAGCACCTGCTAAAACTGTTGCGGCAAAGAAACCTGCAACAAAAATAACAGAAACAAAAGCTGCACAAACCTCAACAAAAGAGGCTGCTATAAAAACAACTATAATAAAAGAAACGCCATCTAAAACAACAGAATCAAAAGCAGCGGCAGCTAAAGACAGTGCTGCTAAAACAACAGCAGAAAAGAAAATTGTTTCAAAAACATCTGCAAAATCCGCAGAAAAAAAAGCTTCTGCCGTATACGACGAAGACAGTATTCTCCATCTTGAAGGTCTTGAACACATCAGGCTTCGTCCAGGTATGTACATCGGTTCTCTTGGTGACGGTTCAAACGAAAACGACGGTATCTACATTCTTTTAAAGGAAGGCATTGATAACTCTGTAGATGAATTTTCGCAGGGATTCGGAAACAAAATCGACATCGAAATAAAAGACAACCGTGTAAAAATCCGCGATTATGGACGCGGAATTCCTCTTGGAAAGCTGGAAGACTGTGTTTCCAACGTTAATACAGGTGCAAAATACAACAACTCTGTTTTCAAACAGGCAATCGGTATGAACGGAGTCGGCATTAAGGCAACAAACGCACTTTCTTCATATTTCAGGGCAGCTTCTATCCGCGACGGAAAAATGGCAGTCGTTGAATTCCAGAAAGGGGAAAAAATCAGTTCGAAAACAGGTAATACAAAACCGGGAGTTCCAGATGGAACATATCTTGAATTTGAACCGGACAGCGAACTTTTTGGAAAATACAGCTTTAACATGGAATATGTTGAAAAGCGTCTTTGGAATTATGCATACTTAAATCCTGGGCTCAAAATCAAGTGTAACGGAAAAGAATACATAAGCGAGAACGGTATTCAGGATCTGCTTCTTAACGAAATGGGCGGAGTGGACAATAGTTTATATCCTCTGTTCAATTACAAGGGACAGAATCTTGAATTCGTACTGACACACGGAGCAAGCCTTGATAAATATGTTTATTCATTCGTAAACGGACAAAGCACGGAAGACGGCGGTACGCATGTAACATCATTTCTGGACGGTTTTACCAAAGGAATAAATGAATTTTTCAAAAAGAATTATGATATAAAAGATGTAACGAGCGGTCTTTACGTTGCATTAAAAATCGGTCTTGATAGTCCGATGTTTACTTCGCAGACAAAAAACAAGCTTGGTAACGTAGAAATCAGGCTGCCTATCATAAAAGAAGTACAGATTGCCGTTGATGACTGGCTCAGGCATAATCCGGACATTGCGGGCAACATCGAAGATAAAATCATAAAAAATCAGAAGGCACGAGCGGAAATTAACAACGTTACGGATAAACAGATTCGTGAAGCTTCAAAATCCGTAATGCTTAAAATTCCTAAACTTAAAGATTGCAGGTATCATCTTCAGGACGGAAAAAAAGGTGAAAACTCCATGATTTTCATTACCGAAGGTGATTCTGCGACAGGTTCAATGGTTGGAAGCCGTGATGTTTCATATCAGGCAATTTTCAGCCTTAAAGGAAAACCTGAAAATATGTACGGACGTAAAAAATCAGCCCTTTTCGAAAACGAAGAGCTTAAAAACCTTACGTTCAGTCTTGGACTTCAGAAAGATATTGAAGGCCTGCGCTATAACAAAATCATCATTGCAACAGATGCCGATAACGACGGTTATCATATCAGAAACCTCGTAATGACCTATCTCCTCCTCTATTTTGAAGAACTTGTTCTTACAGGACATGTTTTTATTCTTGAAACGCCTCTTTTCCGAGTAAGAAACAAATCAAAAACAATTTACTGTTATTCAGAGGAAAGCCGGGATAAGGAACTTGCAAAAATGAAAGGCGCAGAAGTAACACGCTTCAAAGGACTTGGAGAAATCAATCCTTCTGAATTCGGTCAGTTCATTTTCCCTAGAAAAGAAGGCGAAAGCGAAGACAAGGGTATTCATCTTACGCCGGTTACGATTCAGACGCTAAAAAACGTGCCAGAAGTTTTGAAGTTCTATATGGGTAAAAATACGCCGGAACGAAAAGATTTTATCGTCCATCATCTTGCTTCCGAAATAGATGCA
>CAMOWQ010000177.1 GCA_946628495.1 uncultured Treponema sp.
CTTTGTGCTGCTCCTGTTCATATTGCAATGAAGATGGGACTTTTTGAAGAAGAATTAAATGCCATCGGACAAAAAGCAGAATATGTTCAGGTTGTAGAAGGCGGTGCAACACTTGCCGAAATGATTGGTTCTGGAAAAGTTGACGCAGGTTATGGTCTGTATGCAACACAGCTTCAGGCAATGGAAAACGGACTTCCAATTTCGTATACCTCAGGTATTCACGTTGGATGTACAAAATATTATGTACGTGCTGATTCAGATATTTATTCGGTAAAAGATTTACGCGGAAAAAAAATCGGTGTTCCAGGACTTGCTGATTCCAGTGTAATGAATTTAAAAAGAAAACTCATGGATGTAGGAATCGGCGTTACGGCAGATAATAATGAGGTTGAATTTGTTGCATACGCTTCTTCTGACCTTGCAATTGCCCTTAATAACGGTGCAGTTGATGTTATAGGCGCTCACGATCCTGTCGCAACAAAAGGTGAACTTGCCTATAACTTCAGAAAAATTCTTGATACAGGTATTGATGAAAAATTCCGCAACGAATACTGCTGTATGCAGTTTGTAACACATAAGCTTGTAAAGGAAAATCCTGAAGGTGCAGCTGCCGTTACACGCGCATTGCAGAAAGCAAGTGCCTTTGTAGAAGCAGAACCGGTTCTTGCCGCAAAAATCCAGATAGACAATAACCTTGTTGCAGGAGATTTGGACTTTAATGCAGCTCTTCTTGATGAACTGAACTTTATTCCGAGCCGTTCTTTGGGAAAGATTACGTTTGTATCTGCATCAAAACAGCTTCAGGAAGCCGGCATTCTAAAAAGCAGCACGGATTTAAACGAATTCATCAAAAATGGCTTTATCGAGCTTGATGGTGTTCCGGACGGCTACGTTTACGACAAAGCAACTAAAACATATAAAGAAATTAACGGCGAAAGAACAAGTTTCTCTCTCTAGTAAAATTTCAGGAGGCAAGAAAATGAAAAATTTAAATATCATTTTATCATGCATTACAGGAATTTTTGGGCTTCTTGTTGGAATTGCACCATATACGTTTGCAAAAGTATGTGCAATGCCAAAAATGCACTGTCATTCAGTTACTGCACCGACAGTCCTTGTATTCGGACTTCTGATTTTTGTAATTTCTGCTGTTCAGGCTGTACTTTTATGGAAAAAACGCTAGGGCCGGTTTTTCTGGCAAAAGCGAACTTAAAAAGAAAACCTGCAAGAACAGCTGCTCTTACCGTTCTTGTAGGCCTTCTTTCTTTTACAGTGTTCGCATCACTATTAATAATAGAAAGTCTCAAAAAAGGAATTTCAGGCATTCAAAGCAGGCTTGGTGCTGATTTGATAATCGTGCCGGAAGAATACGAAAACGAAGCAATGAATGTCCTTCTTTCAGGCGAACCGAATTATTTTTATCTTGATAAAGATATTGAAAATCAGTTAGTCGAAATTGAAGGAATACAGCAGATTACTTCGCAGTATTATCTTACAAGCCTTTCCGAAAGCTGCTGTGATTTTCCTGTTCAGATAATCGGTTTTGATGAAAAATCAGATTTTGTAATAAAACCATGGGCAGGAAAAAAATACACTCCGAATGAACAGGGGGAAATAATACTTGCAGGCTATTCAGTTCCTCTTGAAAAGAAAACATTCAAACTGTTTGGAAAAAGCCATACAGTCTGTGCAAAACTTTCTAAAAGCGGTAGCGGCCTGGATTCTGCAATTTTTGTCGATTCTAAAACACTGCAGAAAATTTACAAAGATGCATGCAGCCGTGGATTTGCCTTTATTTCTGACGGTAACACTGATACAAAAGCAAGTACGATTTTATGCAGGCTTTCTGATTCTGTAAAAAGTGATACGACATCATTATTGATACGTCAGAAAATAAACGGAATAAAAGTAATACAGAAAAAGCGTTTTCTTTCGCATTTTGAAAAGAGTCTTTCATCACTTGTAATATTTTTGTATGCATTGAGCCTGATTTTTCTTATTGCGACAATTCTCATCCTTTCTGTTGTATTTTCATTAATTTTGAATGAAAGGCTTAAAGAATTTGCAATATTAAGAACGCTTGGCGGAAATCACAAATTCCTTTCAAAAATTGTTCTTCTTGAAGCTTTTTTTATAGGACTTACTGGAGGTTTTATTGGAGTTTTATTTTCTTCGATTTTCTTTTTTCCGTTCAGTACGCTTATTTCGCAAAAAATTTCGCTTCCATTTATTTTACCGGAAGCATCACTCATACTGATTTTTGCAGTCCTTACAATTCTGATTGCAGTTTTTTCAAGTGTGATTGCTTCGCTTCGGACAATATATCATATATCAGAATTTGAACCTTATGGAGAAGTAAAATGATTAAATTAACAGAGCTTACAAAATCATTTAAAACATCGCACGGCATTATTTCTCCTGTAGAAAATCTTTCTATAGAAATTCCTGAAGGAACATTTCTTGGCATTCAGGGAAAAAGCGGAGCTGGAAAAAGCACTTTGATTTCAATGATTGCAGGTCTTCAAAGACCAACTTCAGGTAAAGTTTTTATAAATGAAACTGATATTTTTTCTCTTTCGGATGAGGATTTATCACTTTTTAGAAATCAGAATATCGGGTTCATATCACAGGAACAGAGTTTTTTAGAAAATCTAACGGTATTAGATAATGTACGGCTTCCGGCTTTTTTAGGGAAACAGATTAAAAATCAGCAGTCTGATATAAGTAAGGAATCTGTTGAAAATGCATTGAAACTTCTTGAATCTCTTGGAATAAAGCACTTTGCAGATTCATATCCTAAAAATCTTTCCGGTGGTGAAAATCACAGGGTTCTTATTGCACGTGCCCTTATGAATGAACCCGAAATAATTCTTGCTGATGAACCGACGGAAAGTGTAGATGATGTTCAGACAGAAAACATCATAGAACTTTTCAGGAAACTTTCAGACAAAGGAAAAACAGTGATTTTTGTAAGTCATGATAAAAACAGCTTAAAAAAATGTGACAGAATTATAGATTTAACATCAGCCGTCTAACTGGCGGCGCTTACACAGAGGTAGAGTTATGTATAAAATTTCGACACGTGGACAATATGCACTTCTGATTATGGAAGATTTAGCAGAAAACGAACATGGAGTTTTTATTCCGCTCAGACTTCTTTCTCACAGAAGAAATCTATCGGTAAAATATCTTGAACAGATTCTTTCAAAACTGGTTGCTGCAAATCTTGTTGAAGGAACCAGAGGAAGCAACGGCGGTTACAGGCTTACTAAAAAGCCCGAAGAGTACACCATTGGAGAAATCCTTCGCGTAATGGAAGGAAATCTTTCTCCAAAAGCTGAAAGTGACGGGAACGCAATCGGCTCTCCAGGTACGGAAGAATTCTGGGGAAAATTTGAATCGACTATAAATGCTTATGTAGATTCTGTCACTCTTAGTGAAATTGCAAAAAAAACAAAAGCTGATGTCGGCTTTGAGTATTGTATTTAATACATTATTCAACATATGGAGGAAAATATGCAGTTAGGTTTGGAATCAAAATGCCTTCATTTAGAAAAGAAAGGTACAGAAAACGAAGAAGATTCGTGTTGCAGCGGACTTTCTGAAAAAATAAATAATCACTATGGAGCAATAAGTTTTCCGATTTATCAGACGGCAACTTATGCTCATCCGGCAGTTGGTCAGAGTACAGGTTTTGATTACAGCAGGCTTCAGAATCCGACACGCGAACAGCTGGAAAAAATTGTAGCCCAACTTGAATATGGAATTGCTGCTTTTGCACTTTCAAGCGGCATGGCAGCAGTAACACTTTTAATGGAAATCTTTTCTCCAAATGACCACATTATTGCCGACAGCGATTTATACGGCGGTTCAATCAGGCTTTTTGATAATGTTTCTGTAAAAAACGGATTAACTTTTACTCGGGAAAATATTGCTGAATTAAGCAGAGAAGAACTGGAAGCACTTATAAAACCAGAATCAAAGGCAATCTATCTTGAAACACCTACGAAT
>CAMOWQ010000178.1 GCA_946628495.1 uncultured Treponema sp.
GGTTGCTGCCGCGTGAGCGGCAACGTATATAGTTACAAGGCAAACTGGCGTGTAGTCCGATATCGGGCGATTTTGAAATTCGAACCTCGACCGGTAGTATTTTTCTTTTTGTGTATTCATGTTTATAATGCGTTTGACCTGGGCGCAAACATCTCTCTTTTTTTTTTGCACTTCAGACATTTTCATAGTACAATTTTTAATATGAAAACAACTGTAAAAGAATTATCTTATGAAAAAGTAATTAAACTTCCATCAAGAAAACTTCAAAAACCTGTAAAACCTTCCTTATTTTGGCGGACTTTAATAAAACTTCTTGCCAAATCAGACTTAAAAGCTACAAATTTTAAATGCAATTATATCGGAATGGAAAAACTTGGCAAACACGAACCATGCCTTATTCTTATGAATCATTCGTGCTTTATGGATTTGGAAATTGCAGAAACCGTTTTGTATCCGAGACCGCTTAATATTATCTGTACGAGCGACGGTTTTGTGGGGAAAAACTGGCTTATGCGACAAATTGGCTGTATTCCGACAAATAAATTCATTGCTGATTTTGTAATGGTAAAAAATATGAAGTATGCACTGGAAAAATTAAAATCTTCCGTGCTTATGTACCCCGAAGCAAGCTATAGTTTTGACGGTACTGCAACTCCTCTTCCTTCTACACTAGGAAGATGTCTTAAACTGCTGAATGTTCCTGTTATTATGATAAAAACATACGGAGCTTTTGCAAGAAACCCGCTTTATAACAATCTTCAGATTCGTAATGTTGATGTTAGTGCCGATGTGAAATATCTTTTATCTCCTGATGATATTCAGAAGAAATCTGCAGATGAATTAAATGAAATCTTAAAACAAGAGTTTGATTTTGATAACTGGAAATGGCAGCAGGAAAATAATGTACGAATCACCGAAAATTTCCGTGCAGACAGCCTTAATCGGGTTTTATATAAGTGTTGTGTCTGTGGAAAAGAGAGCGAAATGGTTGGAAAAGGAACAGAACTTTATTGCAGGCATTGCGGTTCAAGCTGGAGCTTATCGGAAAATGGTTTTCTGGAATTGAAGAAGAAAGGTCAGATGGTAGATGAATTGAATGAAAAAAATGCTGTGGCTACAAATGCTGATAATTCAATTCTTACAGAGGATAAAGACGGCATTTCTTCTCAGAATATTCAACTTTTTAATCATGTGCCGGACTGGTTTAATTGGGAGCGTTCAGTTGTTTGTGATGAAATCAAAAACGGAACTTATTTGCTTGAATCAGACGTTGATATTTATATGATGGTTGATACAAAGGCAATTTATAAAGTTGGAGAAGGTCATCTGAAACATTCAAAAGAAGGCTTTGTGCTTGATGGTTGCAACGGAAAACTTCATTACGAGCAGAAACCCAAAGCAAGTTACAGTTTGTATTCAGATTATTACTGGTACGAAATTGGAGATATGATTTGCATAGGTGATATGAAAACTTTGTATTATTGTTTTCCAAAAACGAATGGAGATATAGTAGCAAAAGCCCGTATTGCAACCGAGGAATTATTTAAGATTCAGTAAGCATTTTATGATAGGTTAGAGAAGGGCAAGATTGTTCCGATGAATCTATATGCATGTATAAACTTATTAGAAAGAGAAGTTTTATACTCAATATATTACCATCCCCCAGGTGTATGTAAATCTTTGCTATAGAAAATTGAATCTAATTCAGGATTATTTACTTTTTCTATTTTAGTGATAAGTTCCTGACGAAGTTCAGAATAATTCCATTTACCTTTCAATATGGGATTATAATTGTTGTGCTTTTTGTCATAATTTATTGAATGGTTATATCCGTCAATCATTATTAAAGCAAGCATATTCATCCCATGTTCTATGATTTCTTGATTTCCATTTTCAAAAGTTGATATAAAATCAAGTCTGTTATAAATATTTTCATTATCAGACGGTGTGTGTGAACATTATTGTGTAAATCCTCTTTTTTTCTACTACATATAAGCATAAATGTGCAATTGCTGTTCGATATGCATCTACAAAATAAGACCATATTTCTTTTTCTATGCTTTGTATTAATTGTGCAGAGCGTTTTTGCTGAAAAGGCAGAAGGTTCTGAGACTCATCGTATGGATTTTGAAATCAAAATCTATACACCAAGCCTTTTTGGCATTGTTTGCGGTAATAATCCGTATCTTGAGTTGCGGAAGGATTCTAATTCTGCCGGTTCCTGTTTTAATTTTGAAATTGAAACCCGGGGATCTTTACTTTCTTTTGGAAAGTTTACGCTTGGATATTCAGTCTGTTTTGGTTCGTATATCGAAATAAATAAAAATCCAGACGATTTGTTCTCTTTTGATATATCGCTTGGCGCCGGCTTAAATTATAATCTGTTTGATTCTGATAATTTCTTGTTAAAAGGCATTTGTGTCTATTTGTATCCGATGTATGATTTTCCAGTTTTCTCTCGTGGCTATGCGCTTAATTTAAAATGGAAAACCGCGTTTGATGTAGGTTATAATTTTATTCTTCTTGATTGTATTTCTGTTTATCCTTATGTAAGAAATATTTTTGGTTTTAATTCTAATGATTTCCGTTATGGATTTGATTGTGGAATTGCATTAGGATTTTATTTCAGGCAATAAATAAAAAGGATGTCTTTAAAGTTTGCACTTTTGAAGACATCCTTTTTTACCTATCTACACAAAACGCAGATAGACAGCCTGTTTTTTAAACTTCAGCTAAAACCACCTGCTTACACAAAACGCAGGTTGCCAGTCTGTTTAAAAATTCCAGCATAAACCACCTGCGTTTGCAGTTTTTTTATCAAAAACTGCCTAGACACGTGAAGCTTCTGCAGCTTTAGCGTCTTTTCCCATGTATGCTACAATCTTTGTTCCGTCTTTAATCATTTCAGCTGGGATGTATGCTGCGTCAAGGCGTTTTCCGTCTACTTCGATGTATTCGATTCCCTTGCTTACATGCTGTGGGTTCTTTACTTCGATGTGGAGGTTCATTTTGCGCCAGCGGCGTTCTACAGTGTAACCGTCCCAGTCGTGTTTGATACACGGATCAATCAAAAGACCATCATACTGAGGCTTAATTCCCAGCATATACTGAGTAATTGCGTAGTAAGACCAGGTACCAGCCCCTGAAAGCCAAGATACACGGGTATTTCCAGGGCGTTTAGAGAATGTAGAGTAAGTTGTCTGACCTACTACATAAGGTTCACTCTGGCGGATTTCTGCCTTGTCATTATAAGCAGCAGGAATAGCAGCCTTACAATATTCGTAAGCGCGGTCGCCGTTTCCAAGCATTGTTTCTGCAATGATACCCCAGCCCTGTGTATGATTGAAGATACCAGCATTTTCCTTAATACCAGGAAGGAATACTACAGAAGACATGATGTCGCTTCTAGTCTTTACAAATGGAGGCGCACAAAGCATAAGTCCGTAAGGAGTTGCAAGCTTTTCTTTTACGCTTTCCATACAGATGCGAGCCTGTTCTGCAGTTGCGGCGCTAGACATAACAGCCCACACTTGCGTATTAAAGTAAATCTGTCCTTCTTCAATTGACTGAGTACCGTAAACAGTTCCGTCTTCGCCAACAGCCCAGATGAACCATTTTCCATCCCAGCATTTTTTCTGGATGTTTGCATCCAAAGTTTCGCGCTGTTTCAAAGCCCATGCTGCTTCATCTTTCTTTCCAAGACGTTCAGAAATATCTGCATAAGTTGTAAGACCAAGTCGGAGCTGGAATGCTACGAACAAAGATTCTCCGTGGTAACCGAGTTTAAGACAGTCGTTCCAGTCTGCGAGAAGTCCGCAAGGAAGTCCGTCTGCACCCATGCGTTCCAGGTTGAATTCCAAAGCACGGCGCAAGTGTCCGTAAACTGTAGCTTCTCCACCATCAGCGTAAGGAACTACCTTATTATAGAAATCAAAGTTTCCAGATTCTGCTACATAGCAAGGAACAGCATTGA
>CAMOWQ010000179.1 GCA_946628495.1 uncultured Treponema sp.
CCTTTACGTTTATGCTGACGTGCATAAGAATATGCAGGAACAACAATAGTGATTTTTCCGGCACCTGCCATTCGCACTGCATCAATTGTAACAAGTAAAGACATAACGTGATCATTAACCGTCATCCTTACTTTGTTAGAACCACCGTTCAGACTAAGAACTTCGTGGTTTTCTACATCCTGAAAAATAAATACATCTTTTCCACGGACAGTATCCAAAAGCTCGGTCTTAACCTCACCGTTAGCAAAATAAGTAAACCGTGCATTCACCTTGAATACAGGCGGCCTATACTTATTGGTAGTACCTCTTATACAAAGATCAGATGTCTGCAAATCATTCTGCAGATTGATTCTCTGTACAAGCTCTTCTTTACTCAGTCCATAACGCTTTGATATAACATCGTTCTTCAATGTGAAGCGGTGTTTATACATGTGCTTAAGGTGCGTTATGACTTCATTGGCGAAAGCTTCGCCACCAGGACACGCAACAATCGCTAGACTTGTTGGTTCGGTATAAGGCATATTCAGACCTCTTTTTATAGTAGGATACCCCTAATATAACAGATTTCCGTTTTTTTAGGAAGTAGCACCTCTATCCTGTGACCGCTATCCTGTACATCACTACCCTGCAGTTTTACAAATATCAACAAGGCTTACATTATCCAATGTATACGGAGAAGCAAGACAGTCTGCAAGGGCATTTGCAGTATCGATTGAAGTAAGACAGTCTATATCACGTTCTACGGCAAGTCGCCTGAGTTTTACACTTTCGGCTACAGGATCGCGGCCCTTTGCAGAAGTTGAAACAACATATACAATTTTACCGCTTTCCAGAAGTGTCATTACATTATCACTGTAATTTTCGTGAACCTTTGAAACATATATTACAGGCATTCCGCTGCGTTCAATTGTTTCTGCATTACCGGTAGTTGCATATAAAGTAAATCCAAGTGAATTAAATTTTCTTGCAAGGTCTGGAAGCTCTGGCAAATCTGTCTTACGAACTGAAAAAAGCACTCCAGGGGCGTTGCGGGGTACACTGCCTGTACATTTATCGTTTGCGTTAAGTTTAGTTTCAGCAGCATTTGCAGTTTCCTCATTAGGTCTTATCATTTTCCAGCCTGCTGCTGCCATGCCTTTAAAGATTGCTTCCTGACGTGTTGAAGCTATACCAAGAACTTCGCCTGTAGATTTCATTTCAGGACCAAGATGCGTATCAACATCCATTAATTTTTCAAAACTGAAAACAGGAACTTTTACTGCAAAATATGACGGACGACGATACAAACCTGTTCCATATCCCAAGTCACGGACTTTTTCGCCAAGCATTGCACGTGTTGCAAGTTCTATCATTGGAACGCCCGAAACTTTACTAAGATATGGCACAGTTCGGCTTGAACGAGGATTTGCTTCTATTATATACAAATCATTTTCGTAAATTAGATACTGAATATTTACAAGTCCTTTTGTTCCAAGCGCAAGCGCAAGGTCGGTTGACTGTCTTACTATTTTAGCTTCAATCTCAGGTGAAAATTCGCCAGGATAAACTGCAATGGAATCTCCCGAATGAATACCTGTACGTTCTATATGTTCCATTATTCCAGGAATAAGAACATCTTCGCCGTCGCATATACAATCAACTTCAAGTTCTTTTCCTTCCATATATTTATCTATTAAAACAGGATTTTCTATTTTCTGCCTTAGAATGATTGCCATATACTCTTTTACGTCTGCATTGTTTCTGGCAATTATCATATTCTGTCCGCCAAGAACATAACTTGGTCGCATTAAAACCGGATAACCGATTTTTGCAGCGGCTTCCAATGCCTGTGCTTCATTAAAAACTGTCATTCCGCGTGGACGTTTTATATCAAGTCTGTCGCACAATTCTTCAAAACGTTCCCGGTCTTCGGCAAGATCGATTGCATCGGCACTTGTTCCAAGAATTTTTATATTTTGAGAATCAAGGAATTTTGCCAGTTTGATTGCAGTTCCACCACCGAATGCTACTACAACACCAAGCGGCTTTTCTACAGAAAGTACATTCATTACATCGGCTGGCGTGAGCGGTTCAAAATAAAGCCTGTCTGCCGTATCAAAATCTGTACTGACGGTTTCCGGATTGTTATTGATGATTGCAACTTCGTAACCTAACTTTTTAAGGGCACGTACACATTGTACGCTTGCATAATCAAATTCGATTCCCTGTCCTATTCGGATAGGTCCTGACCCCAAAACAACGATGGTGCCTTTTGTTTTTTCTGACATATCAACTACCTCGAATGTCTGTTGTAAAATGCAGATAAAAAAAGGCGACACCATTCCTAAAAACAGTGTCGCCTTTGACTTTATGAATATTAGCATTTTTCACAGTTTCTGAAAAGATAGTATGAAAAAAAAGATTTTACATATCAGGATTAACATGAATCATAACATGCTTAACGTTTGGATATTGCTGTTCAACATTATGATGAACGCTTTCTGCAATTTCGTGTGCCTGAATTAAAGAAATATCACTTTTCGCGGCAATTTCCAAATCAATATAAATTTTGTTTCCGAATTTTCGTGTATGAAGTAAATCAACGCGTTCAACACCAGACTGTTTTTCTACAAACTGCCTTATATCCTGTTCAAGTTCTTCGCCACAGGAAGTATCCAGCATACGGTCAAGGGCATCTTTTGAAATATCAAAAGCAACTTTTAAAATGAAAAAACAGATGACAAGGCTTGCAACAGGATCCATAAAAGGAAAACCCAATTTTGCAAGTCCAATACCTGCAAAGGAACCCACAGAAGACAATGCATCGGAACGGTGATGCCATGCATCAGCTTTAAATGCCGGCGAATCCATTTTTTTTGCATAATGCATTGTATACCAGAACATTGCTTCTTTAACTGCAATGGAAACAAGCGCCGCAATCAGTGGCAGTAAAGTTGGAACTTCAATCTGTTCGCGCATTACAAGTTTACGGATTCCGCTATAACCTATACCGATGCCGGTTCCTGCAAGGATAAGCCCAAGAATTAAGGAAGCAACACATTCAAGCCGTTCATGCCCATAAGGATGTTCTTCATCTTCCGGTTGTTTTGAAAGAAGGACACCAAGAAAAGCCACAAAAGTTGCAAACACATCGGAAAGAGAATGAACCGCATCCGAAACCATAGCTCCTGATTTACCGATAATTCCAGCAAAAAGCTTAAAGCCTGCCAGCAATACATTTCCCAAGATTCCGACGAGAGAAAGTTTTTTGACGATTTGTTTTTCGTTCATTACAATGCCTGCGTAATTTTTACTGTAGTCGAATTACACTATAAAGGCAAGTACCGAAAAACAAACCGCTCTATAACTTTAGTATGAATCATTATGAACGCCCTTGATGGCTCTTCCACTAGGTTCGTCCATTTTTCCCCATGCTGCGTCCCATTCCAAAGCCTTTGCAGTTGAACATGCAACGCCTGCTTCGTGTGGAACGCATTTTGCTGCACTGTCGCTTGGGAAAAGGCGGCTGTAAATTTCGCGGTAGTAGTATTCCTCTTTTGTTTTTGGAGGATTTACCGGGAAACGGTTTTCGCGGCGAGCAAATTCCTGGTCGCTAACCTTTTCTTCGGTGATTTTTTTAAGGGTATCAATCCAGTTGTAGCCAACACCGTCACTGAACTGTTCTTTCTGACGCCAGGCAATGCTTTCTGGAAGAAGGTCTTCAAAGGCTTTTCGAAGAATCCATTTTTCCATTCTCTGTTTGCCGTCTGGAAGTTTAATATTCATTTTATCGCTTGGATTTAATTCCATCGCAATATCAATAAAATCTTTATCAAGGAATGGAACACGGCCTTCTACACCCCATGCCATCAAACTTTTATTTGCGCGGAGGCAGTCGTAAAGATGAAGCTTACTCATTTTGCGAACAAGTTCTTCGTGGAATTCCTGTGCATTTGGTGCTTTGTGGA
>CAMOWQ010000180.1 GCA_946628495.1 uncultured Treponema sp.
AATAAAAGTAGTTTATGCCGGAATTGATTCAAGAATTTTCTTTCCTATCTTGAATTTTGATTCAGATGTGGTTCAGGTAAAGCCTTTTTCCTTTAAGAGACCTTATTTTATTTTCTGTTCAAAAATTTCAGGTGAAGAAAAAAGACATATAGAGTTAATAAAGGCATTTACCTTATTTAAGGAACGTACAAATCTTCCTCACAGGCTTATTCTTGCAGGAACTGAATCTGATTATGCAGAAAAAGTTCATAAAGAAGCATTTGAATCCAGTGCAGCAAGTGATATCTTTTTTACAGGATTTTTTCCTATGGAATCATTGCCGGCTTTGTATTCTGGAGCCGATGCCTGTGTGTTTCCGGCAGAAAATGAAGGTCTGGGGCTTCCTGTGCTTGAATCCATGGGCTGTGGAATTCCTGTCCTTTGCGCACGGTCTGGCGCGTTGCCAGAAATAGGGGGCGGAACACCGTTATATTTCGATTCATCTAATATTGATGAAATTGCAACTAATCTTGAAAAAATCGTAACTGATAATTCTCTTCGCGAAAAAATGATTACGTCAGGACTTGAACATGTAAAAAAGTTTACCTGGAGTGAATGTGTTAATCAAATCATGAACATTATTGATAGCGAAAATAAATAATGCAATTGAATATAAAAGAATTAATCTAAAGTCTGAAGTTCAAGTGCGATTTCTTCCATCTCGCGGTCGGTCATCGCTATTGTTTCTGCAACTCTGAACAGTTCGCGTCTTACGCTGTCTGGTACTTTTGTTGTTGTTTTGTATCTAAGCTGATGTTCAAGACTTGCCCAGAAATCCATAGCAATAGTTCTTAACTGAATTTCAACCTTTACTTTATGTGCTGTTTTTGAAAGATAAACAGGAATTTCTACAACAAGATGAAGGCTTCTGTATCCGGATTCTTTTGGATTTTCTATATAATCATTTTGAATTAAAAGTTTCATGTCAGGCTGCTTTAAAAGCATGTCCCTTACAGTATAAATGTCTGATATATACGGGCATATTACACGTACCCCCGCAATATCGTTAAGATTTTCCATCATAGATTCAAAAGTTACCGGCAGATTTTTTTTCTCCAGTTTTTTTGCAATGCTTTCGGGTGATTTAATTCTTGATTTTATTGTTTCAATAGGATTTCTTTTCCTGCTGACTTTGTTTTCTTTATTCAGAATTTCAAGTTTAGTTTCAACCTGTTTTATGGCACTTTCATAAATCATCATAATCTGCTGAAATTGAAATGCCATCTTATAAAAATCATCCGGAATTGACATATTCTGAACGGATGAGGGTATAGGTAATAAAATGTTTTCGTCCTGTTCTTCCATGATGTACCATCTTATAATTTAATAATTTAAAGGTAATAATAAAAAACGATTGTTGCAAGAAAATTCTACATAAAATTAAATTATTATAAATATTTTCTATAAAAACTTGACGGAGTTATAAAACGTTATTATATTAAATTAAGACTTGGGGATGTACTGGTTTCGATGGAAATGTGAAATCTTGTATTGCAAGTGAGAGTGAAGGTTCTCTAAACTGACAAAAAAATAACTGCAATTTTCGCAAGAAAAGAAGAAGAAGCTGACGAAGCTTTCGAAGCAGAAGCACTCGCTGCTTAATTGCGCTTGTGCCGGAACTTATGCGACGCTGTTCCTAGCCGTGTGATGTTCTGTTATAAACAGGGACTTGCTGCAGACTGGGTTTGGGCTTTTTGCAGGACTTTTTACCAGACTAAGGAGAGTATTCTTGTCATGCTGACACTCTCTCCCGACAATTACCTCGCATGACTAAACTTGTAGATATACCTGGTTTACTTTTTCAAACGCGAGTTCGACTCTCGCCATCTCCATAGTTTTTTACAATCATTTCTTACGCAGTAAGACAAGAGTAAGATCGTCTTTCTGTTGGGCATCACTCATAAATTCCATTATAGTATTAACGATTCCCTGCATCTGTTTGTTGATGTCGTCATTCATGTTTTTAAGGAATGCGTCCATCAATTTGTCTTTACCGAATGGTACTCCGTCTTTATTTTCGCTTTCGAGAATTCCGTCTGTAAACAAAAGAAGTTCATCGCCATGCCTGAAGTTAAGTGTTACAGTATCAAATTTAATCGGGAAATTTGAAATACCGATAACTCCGTAGCGGTTCTGATTCTTGTTTTCATAATAATCAAGTTTGTTATCAGCTTTTGAATAGATGAGCGGCTGAGGATGACCTGCGTTTACAAGTTCAAGATATTCTTCTTTAATACGGATTAGAATTCCTGTAAGATAATTTTCTATGTTTCCTTTTTCGTAAATTACACGATCATTTATAAGAGACATTACTTCAGAAAGCTGCTGTTCATACCCAAGATAAAATTCCTGCTGAATGATGTTTTTAACAAGCATTGTAACAAGTCCTGACGCAATTCCATGGCCTGAGACATCAAAAATGCCAAGTCCGTCAAGATTATCTGCAGTTGAATAAAAATCATAGAAGTCACCAGAAACCCCTGCAAGTGCCTTTGAATAAAATGCAATCTGATAATTAGAAAAATCCGGGAGATTATGGTCAAAGAAACTTTGCTGAACAAAAGATGCAAGTTCAATTTCTTTTTCTGCTCTTTTCTTTTCAAATTCAAGAGTATAATTAGTTTCTTCAAGAAGTTTATTTGTGTTTTTAAGTTCGTTTGTACGTTCTTCTACAATTTTTTCAAGGTTGTTGTTAAAGAATTCAATTCTCTGAGACATATGGGCAAAACTGTAGATAAGAACACCAAGAAAAAAGTAAATAGTAAACTGCCATCCAAGAATTACAACAACGTAAGTCATGTGAAGGTTGCAAATTATTATAATCAATTCGATCAGAAGAGAAAGAAGTACTGGCGCAAATCCAATAAGCAGAATAGGAACTTTATTATTTTTCCTTATTATTTCCTTTATAATCATGTATACGGCATACGAAAGATGCAGTACAACAAAAATATACTGTGTCTGCTGACAATACCTGAAAATATTGAAGTTCGAAGGGATTGTCATAAAAATAATTGGTATTATTGTTACAATTGCTCTGTAAATTATCCATCCACGTGTTTCTTTCCAGCCAAGAAAATCCCTTACAAAGGAAATTGCACAATAAACTGTAAGAATTGGAACGTAGCCGTTGAATATCTTTTCAACTATAAGCATCGATTTTATATCAGAAAAGAGAAGGGGATACTCTCCAATGCAGACATTTACTAAAAATAGAGAAGAGAAAAAGCATAGAAGTGAAAAAGAAAGGTTTGATTTATCTTTAGGTCTGAGACAGAAGAAAAACAGATAAATAAAACATACAAGCATCATTAAACAGGAAGAAATAAGAAATAATTTTGAATTGAGGAAATTTTCCTGTTTTGTAATATTATTTATGGTTCTTTCTGTTGAAATTACAGGCGTGGTCGAAATCAATCCGTACCCATCTACCCATAATTTTATTTCCAAAATATTATTTTTTGATTTTAATAAATATGAAGGAAGAATTAATGATGTTGCCTGCTGTTTTTCGAAACTGGATTGCGGTGGAAAATATCCTGATGAACCAATGTATTTTTCATTGCAATAAAATTCTGCTGCAACTGCGACAATCCCAAAAAATACGCTGAGTTTTTTTTCAGAGTATTCATCTGGAATGTCAATAGTTGTTTTTAGGTAAATATATCCTCGCCTGTGAGGCGGAATGGAATTCAAAGAATGAAAATCATCTGTCGAAATACTGGAAAAATCATCTTGATTACCTGTAAGCGAATATTCCCAGTTGTCATTCAAAGAAAGAAAAAAATCATTTTCAGTGTCTTTGTAACAAGAAGAAAACAGAAGAGAAACAATAAATATACAGATGCAAGAAAATTTTTCTTTATTCATATGAATGTCAAAAAAAAAGAGTGTTTCTGTTA
>CAMOWQ010000181.1 GCA_946628495.1 uncultured Treponema sp.
CTGTCCGTCTGGAGTTTTTCCATAAGCAATTGTTCCACCAAATTTAACTGTTACTGCAAGGTCAGAACGTTTAATTTCCCAAGGATCACGGTGTTTAAGCCAGTTATCAGGATATTCAACCTGGTATCCATCTTCAATTTTCTGTTCAAACATACCGTATTCATAGCGAATACCATATCCATGTCCAGGATAATCAAGAGTTGCAAGAGAATCCAGGAAGCAGGCAGCAAGACGACCAAGACCGCCATTTCCAAGACCTGCATCAGGTTCTTCGTCTTCTATCATATCAAAATCGATGTTCATTTCTTTAAGAACATCTTTTACGGCATCTTTAATTCCTGCGTTAATAAGGTTGTTGCTGAGGGCACGTCCCATCAAAAATTCTGCTGACAGATAATAAAGCTGTTTAGTAGGTTTCTTTTCGTATTCAGCGCGGGTTGCCATCCAGTTAGGCATAATCATTTCAAAAGCGGATGCCGAAACTGCATCGAATAAATCATGCTTATTTGCCTGAGAAATATCTTTTCCGTACTGGCGTCGTAAACGTGCAGAAAGATTTTCCTTAAATTGTTCTTTATCAAATTCCATATAAAAATACTCCTCTCAACTGAAGATAAAATATGTACCGTTAACTATACAGCATATTTATCTGTTTATCAAAGAAAAATACGGAATGTTGAAAATAAAATCAGGGGTTATGCAGTATAAATGATTTTAGTAAGAATTGGCGCGAAGGAACGAATCGTGGGGCAAAAACACTTTTTTTGTTGCGCCGCAAAGCGGCATTAAATAGTTTCTTTACAACAAAAAACGTGTAGCACATTATTGTGCGGTTTTGAACCACGAGCTCGTGACTGGAAGCCGAATTATGTAATATTTTTTATACTGCAGAAACCCTGTTTTTTATTTTCCAATCAACAGAATCGTTGCGCCGGAAAGAAGGACATATCTTCTCTGTTCCTGAAGCAGTATTTCTTTTTCTGGGTCGCATATATCTTCCGGATCTGCAAGAGATGTATCTGCTACAAGATGCCAGTTTTTTCCTTCTGCAAGAGCTGGAAGTTTTATTGTTAAATCGTAAATATCAGTATTTGTTGCAACAAAAAAATCTTTTTCATCAGGCGAATCTGAATTTGCATTCAATTTAAATGCAAGATATCTTTTCTGTTTTTCCCAGTCGGGATTTTTTGCATTTATATCATACCATACGATGTCGGCTGCAGCTGAATTGTCTTTTTCATCCGAATAGAATTTTGTGCGGGCAAACACTGAATAAGCTTTTCTGTAGGCAATAAGATTTTTTGTAAAGCGGATGAGCGAAGCGTTTTTATAGGCAAGAGTCCAGTCAAACCAGCTAATTTCGTTGTCCTGACAGTATGCATTGTTGTTTCCATGCTGGGTACGACGCATTTCATCACCACCGAGCATCATAGGAACTCCCTGCGAAACAAACAAATAAATAAGATAGTTCTTTATTTTACGGAGTCTCTGTGCCTGAATTTTAGGATTCGTGCATTCTCCTTCAAAACCGTTGTTATAGCTTAAGTTATCGTCGCTTCCGTCCCTGTTTTCCTCGCCGTTTTCATCATTATGCTTGTAATTGTAAGTAACAAGGTCATTTAATGTAAAACCGTCGTGGGCGGTAATAAAATTGATGGATGCCATTGGGGTTCTTCCGCTGTGATTGTAGCAGTCGGAACTTCCTGCAATTCGGGTGGCTGCCGCTGTAACCGCATTATCATCACCACGAATAAAACGACGTATGTCATCGCGGAATCGGCCGTTCCATTCTGACCATCTGTTGTCGCCTGCAAGTGTACCGCCCGGAAATCCTCCAAGCTGATATAGACCTGCACAATCCCATGGTTCTGCAATGATTTTTGTTTTAGAAAGGATAGGGTCAAGGCTTATTGCAGCAGTTAAAGAAGGCATGTCGTAAGGAACAGGTGCTCCGCTCGGGCTTCTTGTTAAAATGGATGCAAGATCAAAGCGGAAACCGTCTACATGCATCTGTAGAACCCAGTAACGCAAACTGTCAAGAATAAAACGTGTCGTAACAGGATGATTACAGTTTACGCTGTTTCCGCATCCGCTGAAATTCATATAGTACTGTTTATCGTTTTGCGGCAGAGAATAATAAACGTCGTTCTGAATGCCTCGAAATTCAAAAGTGTAACCGCATTCATTTCCTTCTGCAGTATGATTGTAAACAACGTCCAGAATAACTTCGATGCCTTTTTTGTGAAGTTCCTTTACCATCTGCTTGAATTCTTTTACCGCACCGCCCGGAGATTTATCGTGTGCATAGCCGGTTTTTGGCGCAAAAAATCCTATTGTTGAATAGCCCCAGTAATTCACAAGTGTTTCGCCTGTGCGGGGATTTATGTTTGCGTTTTCATTTTCATCAAATTCAAAAACCGGAAGAAGTTCTACAGATGTTATGCCTAAATCTTTCAGATAGTCCGCCTTTTTTGTAAAGCCGGCATAAGTTCCTGCAAGCTCTTCTGGAATTTCCGAAGTTGTTGAGGCAGTAAATCCTTTAAGATGGGTTTCGTAAATTATTGTTTTATTTAATGGATAGTTGAGCGGTTTATCACCTTCCCAGTCAAAATTATCTGATGTTACTACGCATTTTGGAAAATCAGATAAATCCTGAAGCTGTCCGCCTGCATTTGTTTCAAAGCCCATCTGATGCTGTTTGTTGTAGGCCTTAAAAACTGAACCGAGCGTAAATGCCTTTGCATAAGGGTCAAAAAGATATTTGTGATAGTTAAAGCGTAAGCCTTGTGTTGGAGAGTAGGGGCCGTCGATTCTGTAAAGATATAAAGCTCCTTCTTTTAAATTTTCTACAAAGATGTGCCATATATCACCGGTTTTATTGATTTTTTCATCCAGATTAATTTCTGCACATGGTGATTTTGCATATTCGGAATCAAAAAGGCAGAGTGTTACTTTTGAAGCATCTCTACTATATATAGAAAAGTTTACACCGCCATTCATAAGAATGGCACCGTATTCTACTGGATAACCAGATTTTGTTTGATACTCATTCATAGGTCAATATTATATTATATTTTCTATTGAATTACACTTAAAAAATCATTAAATTATAGCATGGTAAACAAGGGTATTTTTAAATTCCCATGAAATAAGAAATTTGTCTGCCGTGTGGTGGACTTAAGGAGTTTTATATGACAGTTTCTGATATTAAACATGCTGGAATTAAAGCATGGGTTGAAGAATGTGTTAAGATGTGTGAACCAGACAATGTTGTTGTTGTTGACGGTTCTACAGCTGAATATGACCGCCTTATGAAGAAGTGTGTAGACGCTGGTCTCGCTACTCCTTTGAAGGCTAAAGAGAACTGCTTCTTGTTCCGTTCTCTTCCAAGCGACGTTGCTCGCGTTGAATCACGTACATTCATTTCTTCTAAGAAGGAAGAAGATGCTGGTCCTACAAACCACTGGATTGACCCGGTTGAACTCAAGGCTACAATGAAGGGACTTTACACAGGTTGTATGCACGGTCGTACAATGTATGTAATTCCATTCTGCATGGGTCCACTCGGATCTCCAATTGCTAAGTACGGTATTGAACTTACAGACTCTGAATACGTTGTATTGAACATGGACATCATGACACGTGCCGGTGAAAAGGTATGGCAGTACCTCGGTACTGACGGTGACTGGGTTCCATGTCTCCACTCTGTTGGTAAGCCACTTAACAATGGTGAAAAAGACAACGGAATCTGGCCTTGTGCTGATGTAGAACACAAATACATTTCTCAGTTCCCAGAAGAGCACCTTGTTTGGTCTTACGGTT
>CAMOWQ010000182.1 GCA_946628495.1 uncultured Treponema sp.
TTATGTCTTTACTTGTTACAATTGATGCAGTGCGAATGGCAGGTGCCGGAAAAAGCACTCTTGTTGTTCCTGCATATCCTTATGCACGTCAGCATAAACGTAAAGGTCGCGAAGGTCTTACAGCAAGCCTTCTTGGTCACATTTACGAAATGCAGGGCGTATCAAGAATCATAACTTTGGATTTGCATTCACGCGAAATCCCTAATGCATTCTCTCGCCTCAATCTTGATAATCTTCATGCAAGCTATCAGGTTATCCGTGAACTTTCTAAGATTGTCGATTTGACAGGTCAGACAGAAGATTTGGTTATTGTTTCTCCAGATACAGGTGCAATCGACAGAAATAAATTCTATGCATCAGGACTTAAACTTCCTCTTGCCATGATATATAAAGAGCGCGATTATTCAATCGTAACTCAGGATGCTCATTCAACAAACATTAAATCTGTAAAGCTTCTTGGCGATGTAAAGGGAAAGGTTGCTTTCCTTGCCGATGATATGCTTGGTACTGGTGGAACTTTGCTTAAAGCAATGGGCTTTTTGAAAGAGCAGGGTGCAGAAAAAGTTATCTGTGCAATTTCACTTCCATTCTTTACAGGAAATGCCATTGAACAGTTTGACGAAGCTTATAAGCAGGGCTTGTTCTATAGAATAATTGGAACTAACGCTGTTTATCACGAAGAACTTCTTTCAAAAGAATGGTATATCAGTACGGATGTCAGCGGACTTTTTGCAAATGTAATCACACGCATTCATTACAATCAGTCTTTGAGCGATTTGCTTGATAACCGCGGCATTATCGAAAAACTTGTAAAAGTAAAAGAACCTCAGGCAGATTCTAAAGATGAAGCTGCATCAGAAGAAAAGCCTGAAACAGAAGCTTAAGCCGGAAGTTAGAAATTAAACTTACGGTTAAAACTTGAAAATATGAAAAATACTGTTCTTGCAGTAGATATCGGCACGACTTCCCTGAAAGCAGGATTGATTTCTGAAGACGGGGAAGTCGTTGCTTTTTCTGCTAAAACCTTTAAAAATCCAGATGACAGATATATTGCATTGCAGTGGCTTCCTGCCTTAAAAGATGCGTTTTCCGAAATGCACGTAAAAACTAATGTTTGCGGCGTTTGTGTTTCGGGTAACGGGCCTACAATAGTCTGCGAAAACGGGCTTACTGTCCGCTGGAATGAAAATCTTGAATCAAAAATTGACGATACTCATTCTCTTTTTATTCCAAAAATCCTTCTTTTAAAACAGAATTTTTCTGAGCATTTTGAAAAGACCCGCTGGCTTTTGTCTGGTCCTGAATATCTTATTTATGAATTGTGCGGTACTGCTGTTACTGTTCTGCCCGAAAAACGATACGAAGCTGCATATTGGAACGAGCATGAATTGTGCCGTTTTGATATTCCTTCTGAAAAAATGCCGCCCTTTGTCGAAACCGGTCATAACTGCGGGCTTCTTACAGAAAAAATGTCTGCGTATCTTGGTTTTAATCAGCCGGTTCCTGTTTTTGCTTCGGGTCCTGATTTTATTGCTGCAATGATTGGAACAAATACTTTGTCGGAAGGAAAACTTTGTGATTGTGCAGGTTCGTCGGAAGGTTTTAATTATTGTTCTTCAAAAATTGTTCATGCAGACGGAGTAAGAACGCTTCCTTCTGTTATTCCGGGGCTTTGGAATATTGCGGTCTTGAATCAGGAAAGTGGAAGGCTTTTTGTAGATTACAAGGCTGTTTACGAAAAAGAAACAGGTCATGCTGCAACTTTTGCAGAATTGTTTGATTATTCGCTGGAAAATAAAGAAAGCCGTGGCAATGAAATTGTAAGACAGATATTAAATCAGGTTTCTGGCGGTGTAAACCTTTTGTGTAAGGTGCTTTTTGCTAACGGGCTTAGTATGCCTGAATATATTACCGTTACCGGCGGACAGGCAAAAAATGACCGCTGGATGCAGACTAAAAGCGATTATCTTGGAATAAAACTTGTGCGCTGTAATTGTGCCGATTCTGAATTAATTGGAGATGCAGTGGTCTGGTTGTATGGAAGTGGAAAATATAATTCCTTAAAAGAAGCGGCAGATAAAATTGTTAGAATTGAGAAAGTGTTTGCTCCTCAAGAGTGATAAAAAGCTGGTGTGATATATGAAATGATGAGCAAAATTAAATGAAAACGTAACTGGAGATTTTTTTATGAAAATTTATAGTATTCCAAAGACTGTAAAGGCAATAATTTTTGATATTGATTCTACTTTGTATACAAATCCTGCATATGCATTTGAACAGGTTGACTGTCAGGTGCGTCATTTTGCTAAACTTCGTGGAATTAGTGTGGAAGAAGCGAGGAAAATGGTTTCGGATTACCGCAAGAAATTTGCCGAAGAGCACAACGGAAGTAAGGTAAGTCTTGGAAATACCCTTCTTTCTTTTGGTGTGCCGATTTCGCAGAGTGTTGAATGGAGACGGCAGCTTTTAGAACCCGCTGAATTTCTTAGTAGGGATGAAAAGCTTATAAATGAACTCAATCTTCTTTCAAAAAAATATAAATTAATTTGTGTTACAAATAATCCTGTGCTTCCTGCAAGAAAAACTCTTGATGCATTGGGTGTTTCTGATTTTTTTCCTGATATAATTGGATTGGATACATGCTTTAAGTCAAAGCCTGCAAAAGAACCGTTTATGCTTGCGGTTGAAAAATGCGGCTGTAAAACTGAAGACTGCCTTGCAGTCGGCGACCGCTATGATATGGATATTGCCCTGCCGCTGGAACTTGGCATGGGCGGAATTCTTGTTGCAGGCGTAGAAGATGTCTACAACCTGCATACAAGTTTAGACTCAAACAGATAGCGTTTTATACATTAAAGTTTACACGCTGTTTACACGTTGAATTTAAAGAAAAGAACATCGCCATCCTGAACAACGTATTCTTTTCCTTCCTGTCGGTACTTTCCTGCTGCTTTAATTGCAGCTTCGTCTTTGTACTGACGTAAATCTTCTATTGTATAAGCTTCTGCCTTAATAAAGCCTTTTTCAAAATCTGTATGGATTACGCCTGCTGCACGTGGAGCTTTGTCACCTGCGTGAATTGTCCAGGCACGGCATTCATCAGGACCGCCTGTAAAGAATGTTCGCAAGCCCATAAGGTGATATGTTTTGCGTGCCAAAGTTGCAAGTCCGCTTTCCTTAAGACCAACGCTGTCCATAAAGTCCTTGCGGTCTGCAGGATCTGTAATTTCTGCAAGGTCAGCTTCAAATTTCCCGCAGATTACAACAACTTCTGAATGTTCTTCGTCGGCGTATTTTTTTACAATTTCTACATATTTATTTGTCTGCGCTTCAATTGAATCTTCATCAACATTTGCAACATAAATTGTAGGTTTCATTGTAAGAAGGAACATGTCGTAAAGAGCAGCACGCTCGTCATCCGTCAAATCTGCAGTGCGGGCACATTTTCCGTCCTGAAGAAGAGGTTTAATTTTTGCAACTGCAGAAATCCAAGGTGCGTATTTCTTTTCTTCTTCCTTACCAAGAGAACGGATTGCACGTGTTACTTTGTCCTGACGTGCTTCAATTGTATTTAAATCTGCCTGACAAAGTTCCCAATTTATAGTAAGAATATCGCTTTCCGGATCAATTGGAGCTGCTTCGTTTGCATTGTCGCGAACATGCATGATATCCGGGTTATCAAAACAGCGTACAACATGGGCAATTACTGAACATTCACGGATGTTTGCAAGGAACTTGTTTCCAAGACCTTCACCGTTACTTGCACCCTTAATGAGGCCCGCAATATCAACAAACTTTACGCTTGCAGG
>CAMOWQ010000183.1 GCA_946628495.1 uncultured Treponema sp.
TGATTCCTAATTCATAAAGTAATCTAATTCCCGCTTTTTCTTTGCTGAATTGATTAAGTCAATTTGTAATGTAAATTGATAAACCATGTAGCGTGTAATTCTTAATATTTTGATTAAGAACCTTTTATATATTTTCCATCTCTGTACTGTCAAACAACTGTCCGTCGTTGCTAACCTGTCGGTCTGTCGTGCGACGGTGATAGGTAATATATACTCAAACACAAAACGTGTCAACAGAAATTTAATTTTTTTTTAAATTTTTTGCATTTTTTTTGATTTTTTTTCTTTTTTTATTTTAAACACCCTGAAAATCATCTTTTTTGAACTTTTTCAAGGCATAAAGGATTAATTTTTCGAAGAAATACAGTTCCATCTCTGCATAAAAAGCGTACAAGAATGAAATTTTCTGCAAAAGTGGCATTTTTATTAATCCGATTTTTTTCATCAAGATCTTTCCATTCACGAAAATTCTTAATTTCCACAACAGTTCCGAGACTTTCTTTTTTACCGCAAAGAGACACTTCATCACCTTTTCTGAAAGGACAAGGAATAGAAATATACGGAAACTGTTTTGCAGCTTCATAATCAAAGGCTGGATTTTTGACAAAAGAAAAATATCTGATAAGAACATCAATATCATTTGTTGAAAAACAATGCTTAAGAGGTTGCTGATATCTAAAAACTGTTTCTGACGGTATAAATTCCTGTGCTATATACATTCTGGTTCTTTTATTACCCGGAACATGACGAAAAAGACCGTTTGGTAAAAACTTTTCAAGCTCAGTCTCAGGAACTGCAACATATTTTAATACGTAATCATCAATTTGTTTTTGAGAAAACCAGCCGGAAGGATTTTTGAAAATAAGAGTTTTAAGATTTTCACAATTTTTGAACGCATTTTTACCGATTACCTGAACACATTCTGGAATTTTCAGCACACATATTGAAGTACAACCCGAAAAACATTCAGCACCGATTGTCGAAAGTTTGAGAGGAAGTTCTATATGAGTAAGATTTTTACATCCAAAGAATGCGTTATTTTCTAAAGTTCCTGTATGACAGCAAATTTCTATTTTGCCAGACAATTGCTGAGGACAAACAACTAGATTGTGAATGTCCGATTTTGTATAAAGAAGTCCATTTTGTACCACGAAATGAGAATTTTCAGGCGATGCAGATATACTTCTAAGAGAAGTTAAAGCCTTAAAGCAATATGCTGACACTCTTTGGACGCTTTTACCGATATAAAGCGAGGTAATTTTCTTACAGTTCAAAAATGCATCGGATAAAATACATTCAACGGAATCGGGAATAATAAATTTTCCGCAAATTTCGGGAGAACACGAAATCAGAATTTTCATATCTCCGGTATAACGGACCTGATTGCCATTGATCGAAACGACGATTTGATTATAGAAATATTTTCTTTTCATGCGACTGACTCCTTATACAGGCTTTAGGCTGCCTGTTTTTACGTGAGCTGGATTCAGAACGCATTGAAAAAAAACTGTGGACGTACGGCCAAGGAATTTTCATTCCACAAGACAGACGTTCCATCACACGTCTGCTGCCCGCAGATACTCAAAAGATGGTTTGTAGCACATAACAGTCCGCATCACTGTCCAGAGTTTATTCAAAACAACTCTCTTTCTACCGTAATTTTAATGCCAAACACTTTTTTGTCAACAGAAACCAAATCCTGAGGAGTAAATGTATTCCAGAGAGATTCAAAGGTTTTGCATACAGAAAGCTTGTGATCTTCAAAATTGATTTCTCTGCAGGAATTAAGGTCTTTTAAATCATAATCGTCGTTTTTGGGTTCAAGACCGTCATATCTGGAATCCCAGTCGGCACAGTAAAGATATTTACAGCGATCCTGCATCCGGTTCAACATGCAGCAATCTACACCTTTCAATGTATAATCATCATGTTTTGTAAAAATAATTTCGCCATGCACCCAGAAACATTTCCTACTATCAGTTTTATTTTCATCATCAGCAGTATTTTTTATAACTTTTGGATAATCTTTTGCAATTCTGCGGGCTTCTTTCCAGACTTCATCATAAACCTGATGTTCTTTTTGAGAAAGAAAAGCATTCAAATCTTGCAGACGGGCAATATTTTCTTCCGACCAGTCAAATTCGGCACATGCTTTCTTAAAACGAGAATCGATTATATCTTCTGCAGCATCACGGCCGGTTTCTGCATAACGATTGCAGTAATATTTTAGAGTTTCAAGGGAACTTTCCGTACCTTTTAAAAGTTCGGAGGCAATCTGAAGAGCAGGTTTTCGCGGGTCATTCTCTGAAAGTTCTGCATATTCAAGAAGATAGGCGGCAGGATGATCATGACTGAAACTTCCATCAGGCTGAAGAAATTCTACGCGGGTGCTTGCAGTATCGGTAAAATCCAGAAGACCTGCCATTTTCTTGTTTGCCCACATTTCCCATGCCCACATATCTCCGTCGTCGCGGCAGGAAGCAAAAATACCAACATCACAATTATGATTATTAACGACAGTAACGATGTCGCCGCTTCTGAACGGATGAGGAAAGCTTACAAAATCATCTTTTTCGCCAATTTCTTTAAACGGTTCGTCTTCGTTTAAAACAATGTAGCGGTATAAAAGCTCGCGATCGCGTTCTGAAAATTCCCATTTAAGTTTAGTAAGATATTCGCGGCATGCTTTTGAAGGAATCATTGAAATTATTTCGTCATTTGAAGGAATTTTTATTTCTGCCATTAAGATACCTCATTTTCTTGTTTTTAAATTTAATTTCTTGATGCAGCACGAATTACCTCAAAAGAATCTTTCCACGCAGTACGCATTGCATCCCAATTTGTTCGGCAATCAGGACCAATCATGCGGAGCGGAGGCTTTTTTGCCCATTCAAGAATTTGTGATTCATATTTACCAAACGGCATATCGGTCTCGTAAAGTGTCATAAGATGTTCGGGCGGTTCTGTTGTATCGATTCTAAAGCGGGAAGCAAGAGAACCGTCTGCACTGTAAATATAAGCATGCGGAATTTCGAAATTTCCAAGATTAAATTCGCGCAGATTTCCGCTGATGTATTTTATTCCCTCGAAAATTGAAAACGAGAGCGCACTTTCTGATTGAAAATCTTCCGGCTTTGCAAATACGCTGAGTTCATCAAAATCCATATTACCCGGTGAAAGAGTAAACATTCTTAATTCCCAGTCAACGGAATCAATAAAACCGCTTTTTTCGGGGTCGGTTGTTGTTCCGAGCCGACGAATCAAACGCCAGTTCCAGCTGATGAACTTTTTAATATCGTCTTTTTCTTTTTGAGAAAGATTGAAGGTTAAAATATCTGACAAATCAAGAATCTGGATGAATTCGGGATTTTCTTCGATGGTGACAGCACAATGCTGTTCTTCAAAACTCATTCCTTCCTGCCACTCTTTTCTTAAAAGGGCAAGGTATTTTCCTTCGAAGCGGATAAAAGCATCTTCGTCATCAAAAAGAATTCGTGAAGCAAGTCCGCTGTGCCGTGGATGCAGGCAAGTTCCGAAAAATCCGAAGTTTTCATAAGTTTCATCAAGAAAATGTTCTGTTGATTTGTCGCCGTTCGCCTTTGCACTCTTATAGCGCACCAAATCATGCCATAAAAAACTTGTATCGTTTTCTGTCATTTTTTTTATTGTAATACAGACACAGTTTTTTGCAACTTTTGAAGAAGGCACCGGGCAGGGCAAACGCATTATAAATACAGGCATACACAAAAAATCGCTGCCAGTCAA
>CAMOWQ010000184.1 GCA_946628495.1 uncultured Treponema sp.
AATATCATTTATTAATTTATCATTTGTTTTGGACAAGGAATCTAATTCTTTTTCAGAAGGTACTGTAAACCACTGCTGTGCTTCTGACTGTTCCCATTGTTCTTTTGTTTCCCTTGTAATTGTATATGTGGAATCAAGTTCCTTATTCTTTGGAGAAAGAATCGGCTCCGTAAGAATCAATGGCTCTGAGTAGGGCTTGTCCTTTTTGTTTGTTTTTGAAGTGCTAATAGAAATCAGCAGCAAAAGGATTATAAGAAGTACAACAAGCGATAATACAAGGATGGAAAGCATTTTATTTTCCTGAATCAATGCATAAACATTCGATTCTGTAATTTTTTCTTTTAATTCAGAAAGCTTTTCGTTTTCCGTTATAAAAGAAAATTTCTCAGAAAAGAAATCTGCAAGAGGATTTTTATTTTTGCTATTTTCTCCATCCGTATAATTCATAACTTATTAACTGTTCTTTTCCCTTTTTGGAGGTCGCGGAGGAAGAACAACACCTTCTTCATCTGGAATGTCTTCCTCAACAAACTCGCTGTCTTTTTTCTTTGAAATAGGATCCGAAATATCAGCTCCTATTTTAATATCCTGATCAAGGCGGAGTGCAATAATTTTACTTACACCCGATTCTTCCATTGTGATACCAAGCATTGTACTTGCACCCATAACTGTCTTTTTGTTATGAGTAATTACAATGTACTGACTTACATGTGCAAAACTTTCCAATGCAGTTACAAAACTTGAAACGTTCTTGTCATCAAGAGCCGCGTCAATTTCGTCCAAGAGACAGAATGGAGAAGGGCGTACCTGATAGGTTGCAAACAGAAGTGCAACGGCCGTCATTGTTTTTTCACCACCGGAAAGAAGCGCAATATTTTCGAGTTTCTTTCCAGGCGGCTGTGCATAAATGTCTATACCGCTTTGCAGAATGTTTGTAGGATCTGCAAGTTTAAGTTCGGCACGTCCTCCGTTAAAAAGACGTCTGAACATATTATGGAAATTCTTTTTAATCTGATTATATGTCTTAAGGAACATTTCAGCAGATTTTGATTTAATCTCTTCTGATACGCGTACAAGATTTTCCAGAGATTTTGCCGTATCTTCGTAATTTTCCTTCTGTCTTTCGTAACGTTCCTTTACTTCCTGGAATGCTTCCGGTGCCATAAGGTTTACAGAACCAAGTGCTGTAAATTCCTTTTTTGCTGCCGAAAGTTTATCTCGAAGTTCTGGAGCTGGCTCTGTAATTTTATACATCCTCTCTTCGAATTCCATAAGGTCGCGGGAATACTGTTCCTGAAAATTTAATTTGATATTCCTTATGTCATTGTCAGCAGAGTTTATTGTAAGCGTCAGCCTTTCATATTGTTCCTGATATCTGTTCTGTTCTTCGCGTTTTTTGTCAAGAATACCGTTTTTACCGCTTACGCTTTTGTTGCATTTTGCAATTTCTTCATCAAGTTCGGCCATATCTTTTGCAAGTTTCTGACCACGGTATTCAATTTCATCAAGTTCGTCCTGAAGTTCCTGAATCTGATCCCGAATTTCTTCACCACGCTTATTTTCAGAATACAATTCATCTTCGGTATCATGAAGTGAAGTCTGTTCTGTAGCAAGCTGTCTTGAAAGAGAGGCTGTCTGATTCTGTGCAGCTTTAATCTGTTCAGACATCTGAATTTCATTCATCTGAAGTTTTGTAAGCGTTTCTTTATATTCATCAATCTTTTTAGAAAGATTTGTGTTGTCTGCATGCAGATTCTGAATTTGAGTATTAATTGCTTCAACCTGTTCAATGTTTTTTGCAATTTCAGAATCTATGCTTCTTTTCTGTGTCATTATACCCTGTGGAGACAGAAATTCCGTAATGAAAGAAGGTGTAGATTCTATGAACTGTGCAAGTTCTTCCTGCAATTCATTAAGTTTGTCTTTTATTTCTGTGAATGCAGTTTCTGCTTCGCGTAAATTCTTAATGCAGTTTTTAACGTCAGCTGAAGAATCTGTATTATTTGTATTGAAATCGGCAAAAATATTTCTGCGTCCTTCAACATAAATTAGAAGTTTCTGAATGCCTGTTTCAATTTTTTCCTTTGATTGTCTTACGGCATTTTCGCTTATACCGCCTGCCTTAAGTTTTTCATCAAGCATTGCAACAATATCTTCTGTAATTGACGCAAGTTTTTTCTGAAGTTCAGTACGCTGTTTTTCAATTTCTTCAATTTGTTTTCTTAATTGAACGGCAATTTTATCATTTTCTGTAATCTGTGATGCAGAAAGTTCGATGTTCTGTTTAAAATCAGAAATATTCTGTTTGATTAATTCAAGCTGTTTTGTTTTCTGATGAAGTTCTGCATTGTTTGAATCAATTTCTTCCTGAATATTGTCTATGCGTTCCTGAATTGAATTTTTTCGTATTTCGAGACTTGAAATTTTCTGTTTAAGTTCTGAAGCTCGTGCGTTTGCGCTTTTTATGAGTTCCAGTTTTCCATTTTTTTCTTTTCCGATACCGATAAGTTCTGCCTGCTTTTGATAAAGCTGTTCCTGCATGTTTTTCTGCTTATCCATGTTTTCGGAAATTGTATTGTTTATTTCATCAATTTCTGCACGAACTTTGTCTCTTTTTTCGAGTACATTCTGCAAATCCTGTTCGTGACGAGATTTTTCCTGAACAAAATTCTTAAGGCGCAGAAGTGTAAGATCAAGTTCGTAATTATAAATTGCTTCTTTATATTTACGGTATTGAATGGTTTTTTCAGATTGAACTTTAAGCGTATCGTACTGTTTTTTTATTTCATTAAGAGAAATTTCAATCTGCTGCATATTGATGCGGGTTCTTTCAAGTTCACGTTCAGCTTCAGCACATTCTGCCTTGCTTCTTGAAATACCTGCAGCTTCTTCAAAAAGATATCGTCTGTCTTCTGGTTTGCTTGAAAGAATCTGATCAATTTTTCCCTGTTCCATTACAGAATACGCTGCTTTACCGACACCTGTATCCATAAAAAGACGCCTGATTTCCATTGGACCTGCTGGACGTCTGTTAATAAAATATTCCTGGTCTCCGGAACGATAAAGTCTTCTTGTTATTGCTATTTCATCATCATCAAGTGGAAGAAGACCTTTGTCGTTGCAAAGAGTGAGTGTAACTTCTGCTGTATTGAGGGCAGGGCGTTTTTCCGTTCCGTTAAAAATAACGTCTTCCATTTTTTCGGCACGGAGATTTTTAGATTTATTTTCTGCAAGAACCCATTTAATTGCATCAACAACATTACTTTTACCGCATCCATTTGGACCAAGCAGCGCTGTAATACCGTCTGCAAAATCTATATGAGTCTTATCTGCAAAAGATTTAAAACCATGAATATCAAGACTTTTTAAAAACACAAAACATCCTCGTCAATAAATAATATATAAAAAATCTGTCTGAAAAATTTTAGTATTTGTCTCTGCTTTTAGATGCGGTGCATTGCGCTGAATACTTTTTCATTCATAATGTTGATTTCAACGCCCATTTCTTCAGCTTTTCTCTGCATTGATGTACGGAGTTCATCAATTGAAATGTCTGCTTTGTCTAATTCAACCATCATCATCATTACAAAATTTCCAGAAAGAATTGTCTGCG
>CAMOWQ010000185.1 GCA_946628495.1 uncultured Treponema sp.
CCTTTTTATTACTAAAACCGGCGGCGTATTGTCTATGGTGTACTGGCGGGTAATCATTGTTACATGTCCGTAGGTATCCATAATAGATACTTTTATTTCGTATGTACCGTCAGGTATAAGAGTCTTTTTATCAAGAGGATTAACAACAAAACCCCAGTTATCCTCTTTCATTTCACAATCATTAGTACGAATTCTTTCTGCACCGTCAGTTAAATCAGTAACAACAAGTTCAACATTTTTTATAGTACCGTCATCGCTCCATTTTCCACAAACAGGAAAACTGCCACGAATTTTAGCATCAGAAGGAGGATAATCAGAGAATGATATTTTAGGCGACTGTGTATCAACAGCCGAACCGAGACCAATTGTACAACCAGTAAAAATAATAGCAGTCAGAATAAAAAGTAAATATATAGCTCTTCTAATCATACGCACCCCTTTCTTTTTAAATCCAATACCATTTATCAACTAAAAAATCGGCATAATTATAACATAATATTAATATATATAACAAACTGTTTATACATTTAATACAGAATTCTTAAATAATTCCAATAAAACTATGCATAAAAGAAGATTTTCTGATAAAATTACCTATATGGCTAACAAAAATATTGATTATTCCGTCATCTACAGTGATGATGACATTATTGTTTTAAATAAACGCTCGGGCATACTCATTGCTGCTGACCGTTATAATCCCGATGCACCGCGTCTTGATTTACTTGCAGAAAAAGAATTCGGCAAACTGTATGCGGTTCACAGAATAGATAAAGATACATCGGGAATCATAATTTATGCACGAACCCCAGAAGCTCACAAAAGCCTTTCAGAACAGTTTGAACACCGCAAAGTAAAGAAAACCTATCATGCATTGGTATACGGACATCCGCTCTGGCAGAACCTTCATGTAGATTTAGCACTTCAGCCGGATGGAGACGCAAGGCATAGAACAGTTGCAAGTAAAAAATTTGGAAAACCTTCCGTTACAGATTTCCGTCTTGTTGGAAGCTGCGGCCCTTATTCATGGATAGAATGCCATCCTCTTACAGGACGAACACATCAAATCAGAGTTCATCTTGCAGAAAACGGATTTTCAATCGTATGCGATCCTCTTTATAGCGGGAACCAGAAACCAGTAAGACTCAGCGAAATAAAGAAAAAATGGAACGGAGATGAAGAAGAAGAACGTCCTCTTTTGAGCAGACTTGCCCTTCATGCCTATAAAATTGAATTTGAACATCCTGCAACACATAAAAAGGTCAGTTTCTGTGCGCCATATCCAAAGGACATGGAAGCAACAAGAAAACAGCTTTCAAAAATTTTTGGAATTGATCCGCTGGAATCAGAATAAAGTTCCAGTTCCCAGTAGCCTTACCCATATTTCAAAAAAAATTTCGGCAGGAAACAGAAAATGAAGAAATCTTCTATATTAATATTAATTATAACAATGTTTTCACTTTCTTTCGTTCATGCGGAAGACAAAATAAAACTTACAGTTACACCTGATTTTTCAGTTTTGAACGGTTCATTACATGAATATGTTTTTAATAGATACTGCAGAAACACCGACAACATGGTAAGCAGACTTGACTGGGATATAATAAACATTAAGACAGCCGGAATTGAAACAGAAATTCTTTTTAAGAAAAATATCTATACATCATTTTATTTTACCATGGGATTTCCCGGAAAAACCGGTTACATGCAGGATTATGACTGGCAGAATTCTATTTCCTCCGTATGGCAGAACGATGATCCTACAGAACTTACAGATTATTCAATTCATGATAACACCATAAGCAATTATTTTTCATTTTACTGCCGTGCAGGAAAAACCTTTGTAATGCCAGTAAACATAACCCCGTTTGCTGCCTACGAATACGAAACATTTACATTTAACGGTACAGACGGCTATGGAATTTATAAATTATACAATTTTTCTGAATCAAAATATTACGGTTCTGTCATCTCGTACAAACAGAATTATAATTCCATATTTGTAGGCGTAACAGCAGACACTACTGCAATACCACACACATACTTAAGAGCAGACATTCAGGTAAGTCCGTTTCTTACATGGCTTGATGCATATGATTACCATTACACAAGATCCAAAGGATTTTATGATCAGATTTATCAGGCATTTCAGCTAAAAGCTGATGCAGCAGCAGCATTTTCTATTAACCGCAACCATTCTTTTGGACTTAAGGCAGCATATTCATTCATGCCTGTTTCTACAGGAAATGATTATGATGTTGCCCTAAACGAAAACAAAGAATTTCCAGAAAGCGGTTCGTGGTGTGAAACTCCAGACCAAAACTATAAAGGTGGTTCACACCGCAGTGTCTGGACTGTTACTGCTTTTTACAGATTATGTTTTTAAATAAAAAAAAATGCAATTTTTTTTATTTTTTTTTGAATTTTATGTTTTGAACGCTTGACATAAAATCAAATAATCTATATATTATAACAACATTCGCAAGGATGTGACGGGCTACTAGCTCAGTAGGTAGAGCAACGCCCTTTTAAGGCGTGGGTCACTGGTTCGAATCCAGTGTAGCTCACAAAAAGGACTTTCGGTAACGGAAGTCCTTTTTTTTATGCCACTTCCATATTTTACCTGTCTTGACTATTTTCCTACAAAATATATAATTTGATAATCATTATCAATTTTAAGTAGAAATATCGATATGCCAAAAACAGTTTACAAAACAAAACAGCAGGATTTACTTTTTAACTACATTACAACAATGAAAGGAAGTCATTTTACAGCAGAAGATGTACGCATTCATTTTGAAGAAAGAAATATTTCAATTGGAATCGCGACCATTTACCGTCAGCTGGAAAAGCTTGTTTCAGAAGGAAAAATTCAAAAATATTTTATTGATGAACATTCTGCAGCCTGTTTTGAATATGACGGCGAAAACTGCAATGCAGAATCAGAACACTTTCATTTAAAATGCGAACAGTGCGGAAAACTTATCCACCTTGAATGCGAAGAACTTTCGGAACTTGGCGGACATCTTAAAAACGAGCATGGCTTCACCCTAAATCCTCTCCGCACTGTTTTTTACGGAATCTGCAAGGACTGTGCCTCCAGCACAAAAAACACAGTCTGCAAAACGGAGTCTTAAGATGAATAAAAGCTTTTTCCCAAAACTACAATCATCTCATCATCCTACCCTGCTTTGCTTTATAAGATTTACATCACTTTTTGTAACCTTAGCGCTTTTATTTTTAATAGCATTCGAAGCCATAAACACAAATCACACATCATTATGCCACAAAGACAACTGTCCTTTATGCATTGCAATGCAAATTATTCACTCAACAAATAAAATTGCAAAAAAAACAAGTTATTTCAGATTTTCAAATGCATTCATAAAACTAAACAAAATCTTTTATTCAGTTCTTATATTTCTAACAGCAACTGAAGTTTCGAAAAAGATTAAACTTGTAATTTGATTCAATCTTTTGTCAGACAAAATCAAAACATGAAAAAATTCAAAATTTAACAGGGAGAATAAAATGACTTTTAAGAAAATAATTACAGTATGTGCAATACTTTTAACTGCAGCTT
>CAMOWQ010000186.1 GCA_946628495.1 uncultured Treponema sp.
AGAGCATCGGCTTTGCAAGCCGAGGGTCAAGGGTTCAAATCCCTTATTCTCCACTAGATCCTGTCTTTTTTAAGACGGGATTTTTTTTTTGCATTTTTCCATACGAAGATGCCTGCCGCCCGAGCGTGGAGCGGTGCGCAAGCAGTCCGAAGGACCGTCCGTAGGTAAGCCGCGGAAGGCGAGTTGGTGTATGGACTTGCGCAGGATTATTAAAACACTTGCAGTTTTAGCTTAATTCCATTAATTTATGTTCATGATTGGAATTATCGATTACAACGCGGGAAATATTACCAGCGTGGAACGGGCTCTTAAAAAACTTGGCATTGATTTTATTCTTTCCAAAAAGCCTGAAGAACTTAAAAATTGTGACAAACTTATTTTTCCGGGTGTGGGCGACGCAGCTTATGCCATGCAGCAGCTTAAACAGACAGGCTTTGATATTTTCTTAAAGAAGGCCGCTTCTGACGGGATTCCAGTTTTAGGCATCTGTCTTGGTTCCCAGATTATTTTTGACTGGTCAGAAGAGGGCGAAACAGAATGCCTTGGCCTTATAAAGGGTAAAATCAGATATTTTTATTCGATAAAGGAAAAACTTACAGAACCTGCCCTTAATAATCAGGAGTTAAAAGTTCCGCAGATTGGTTTTAATGACCTTACATACAGGCACGGAAGTTGTCCGATTCTTAAGGATATTCCTGAACATTCAGATTTTTATTTCGTTCATTCCTATGTAATCTGTCCGGAAGACGAAAATGTTATAAAAGCAACGGCAGATTACGGTATTCAGGTTCCGGCTGTGATTCAACAGGGCAATCTTTATGCATGTCAGTTCCATCCTGAAAAAAGCGGTGAAACAGGCCTTAAAATCCTTAAAAATTTCAATGAGCTATAACGGAGTACCAAAATGTTAAAAAAAAGAATTATTGTATGCCTTGACGTAAAGGACGGACGAACAACAAAGGGCGTAAAATTTTTGAATAATGTTGATATCGGTGACCCTGTTGAAATGGCTTCTGAATATTACAGACAGGGCGTTGATGAACTTGTTTTTTACGACATCATTGCTTCTGCAAGAGGCCGCGGACCTATTCTTGATTTGATTTCGAAAGTCGCTTCTCAAGTTTTTATTCCATTTTGTGTTGGCGGCGGAATTGGTTCTGTAGAAGATATCCGTTCTACAATTCTTGCCGGTGCTGAAAAAGTTTCGCTCAATTCGCAGGCGGTAAAAAATCCTTCGATTATAACTGAAGGTGCAAGAATTTTTGGAAATCAGTGCATTGTTCTTGGTATGGATGCAGCTCGCGATGAAGAAATGCCAAGCGGTTATCGTGTTTATATAAACGGTGGACGCGTAAAAACGGATTTGGATGCTCTAGCATGGGCAAAAAAAGCTGTTGAACTTGGAGCCGGAGAAATTGTCTTGAATTCTATGGATGCGGACGGTACAAAAAACGGTTACGAAATCAATCTTACACGGATGATTGCAGAAAATGTTTCCGTTCCTGTAATTGCAAGCGGCGGCGGCGGAACACCTGAGCATCTTGCAGACGTTCTTACAAACGGCAAGGCAGACGCTGCATTAATTGCGACAATGGTTCATTCCGGGCAGTATACTGTCGGCGGCATAAAAGAAGAATTGCAGAAAAAAGATATTCCTGTAAGAACGGCATTGTAATTTTCGTAAAAGAAGCTTCAAAAAATACTCCAAAAAATACGGATTTTTTTGTATGGCAGTCCTAAAAATTGTCCTATATGATTATTTATAATTATTAAAGTTTAGCGTTATGCACTGGAGGACAATTTTTATGGCAAACAAAAAGAAGAAATTTTTCGGGATTTTTGCAGCTGCAATTTTTGCACTGTCACTAGTTTCCTGCAATGGAATTACAAACCCATCTAATAATCCGGGAACAACACCAGGTTCCGGTAAATCAGAGCAGAAAATAATTGAAGCAGAAACTGCAATAGACGGTTCCACTCTTAAGAGCAATGATTTTGCTTACATCACCTACTCTCTTGCAGAATATAAAAATCAGACTGTTACAATTGAACTTTCCGCAGACATGAAAGTTATTAATTCCGGCTCGGAAAAAGTAACTTTAATGTGGCAGACAACAACAACAAATTATCCTGTAATTGTTTCCGGGGAATTTGCAGCAGGCGAATCAGAATGGACAAATATAAAAACTTCCAAACCATCATCTGAAATTGAACTTGGAGATTCATCAGTTCTTTATCTTTCTACAAACGGAACAAAACCTGCAGAATTAAAAATCTACCTGAAAAATGTTAAATACACAATTAACATAAAGGAAACTCCACAGACTGTAGCCGGTGACTGGAAAAATGCAGATTCACTTAAAGAAGCTTACAAAGATATTTTTGACAGTTTTGGCATTGCCTGCGAATGGAAACCATGGAACCGAAATTTTGGCGAGCTTGAATCGGAAGCTGTAAGAAAAGGTCTTTCGCATCATGCAGATTCAATTACAATGGGCAATGAATTTAAGCCTGATTCAATTATCAGCATGACATGGGGTTCTACAAAAGCAACTATAGACTCACAGAAATTTACTGCAAGCAACGGAAAAACTATTGATGTTCCTGTTCTTAACGGCTTTACGAAAATGGATCAGATTCTTGCTGCATGCAAAAGCTCAGGACTTAAGATGCGCGGACATGTTCTTGTATGGCATTCACAGACACCGGAAGCTTTTTTCAAGGAAAATTACAGCAATTCAGGAAACCTTGTAGACAAAGACACAATGACTGCAAGACAGGAATGGTATATTAAAACTGTTCTTGAGCACGTAGCTGCATGGGAACAAACAAACAACGAAGGAAAACACATTGTATGGGCATGGGATGTTGTAAACGAGGCAATGGCTGATGATGCAGGACAAACATACACTGGTACTTCCCAGAACTGGCTTAGAGGTTCTACATCTGGTACTAAAAACAAAGCCCCTGCCGACGGCGGTTCAAGATGGTATCAGATTTACGGAAGCGAGGAATTCATTATGAATGCGTTCCGTTTTGCAAATGCCTATGCGCCTAGTGACGTAAAACTCTGCTACAATGATTACAATGAATATATGGATTATGCAGGTACAAGCGGAAGCTGGAAAACAAGTGCAATTCTTCATATGCTTGATTTGCTTAAAAAAGATGAAGGTGTAACACTTAACGGCAAACTTTTTAAAGCACGCATTGACGTTATGGGAATGCAGTCACACGTTGGACCAACATGGCCGGGAAGCAGCGGTTACGAAAGTGCTCTCAAACGTTATCTTGCGGCTGGTGTAGACGTTCATGTTACAGAATTTGATATAAGCGCAAAAAGCCAGAGTGAAGCTGCAGCTTCTTATAAGGATTATTTTACAATGCTTACAAAGTACGGTAAGAAATACAGCGGAGCAAACAAAATTACAAACGTTACAGTCTGGGGAATAAGCAGTCAGGATTCATGGATAAGCAACAACGGAACTCAGTATCCGCTGCTGTTTGACA
>CAMOWQ010000187.1 GCA_946628495.1 uncultured Treponema sp.
CAGGCTCTGCTCCAACAATCTAACAACGATTTAAGCTTTAGAATGCCTAGCGTTTTTCTACGAGTGCAATATTACCGCACTCGATGCCCCATTTATCATGAACAAAATCGTCCAGCATAACGGCAGCATCTTCAAAACCACGGGCATTTGTTTCGCGTATGTATGCAGACAATTCAGGTTCTGCCTTCATAACAGAACCCCAGCCTGCAATTCCTGTAAAATATTCAGACACTTTTTTCAAAGGCTGCTGCATTACATAAGCCATAAATTCGTTTTTCATAAGATATGCGTCGTTTATATCATAGCCAAGGCTTTTCTGCGAGCGGAAAAATCCTATAAGGAAATCGCGCGAAGAAGGATCCATTGTATAATAGGTTGCGGCAACAAAATTTCTGAATTCCTCGCTTGTAAAAAATAAAGTATGCCAGCCTTCATGAGCAAGAAGACGAACACGGCTCCATCCCGGAGTTTCCCTCGAAATTGACACAAGGCCTTTATTTTCACCTTTTACATGTCCTGGAACTTCAGTATCTAAAGACAAAAAACCGTTTGCAAGAAGAATTTTCTTTAAAAGGATTTCTTCATCATTAAGTTTAAAACCAATGTCATAAACCTTATTAAAAAAGCGTGCCATAGATTCAGAACTGTAATCATGTGCGTTATACCCATGCTTTCCTTCAAGTTCTTCGTTAGTAAGAATACGTCCCTTATAGCCCTGTTTTTCTACAAAAAAAGCAAGGCGTGTAAAAAATTTTTCCTGAATTTCCAGGGTTCGAATATCAAAGAATAATATGCCTGGAAAACGGTCCCATTCAAAAAATTCATAATCAGAATTACGCCAGCAGTCAAAATTCCAGTTAAGAATCAAACCAGGATCAGTTTTTACAGGCGAAGGCACTTCGTCTTCCCCCGCAATTCTTTCAGAAGCATCTCCGTCAATCATAAGCACACAACTAACCTGTTCCCTGCCTTTTGTTATATCCACGCGAGAAAAAGGCTTATTAAAGGCAGCAGCAGGAAGTTTTACAGAAGAAAGTCCTTCGATTCTTTTTATAATGATATTTTCTCCGCCAATATTTAGATGAATACGGCCATATTCTTTTCTGGAAGAATTTTCAGTTTGCAAAGACTCTGCTTGCAAATCATCTGAAACGGAATCCTTAAAATACCTTACTTCTATTTCCGGCATTGCATATTTTTTTGTGTACCGTACAGGAAAAACTTCATAGCATCCGGAAAAATCTGCTGCCTGTGTATAAAAATCAAGCATACCGCCTGAAGATGGAAATCCGTAATAATTCAAATCTGAAGAATAATCAAAACCGACTTTTGCCCCCGTAACATACACACCCAAAACCCTTGTTTTTACAGGCGAATTCAGACAAAAACCAAGGGGGATATTTTCAGCAATATTTTCTTTTTCTGATATTTCATTATTTTTTTTGAGCGCAATTGCAACTTCAAAAGTGAACGAAGCATTTTTTCTTGAAGAATCATTTACTTTTTTTATGGCTGGTATAATTTGAGCGATACGCGATTTTACAAGAATACGCCCCGTTGATTTACCTGTGAATTTTCCACGCTTATTGAAATCGCCTGTATTTAAAAGGCCGTAAGAAAAATCATAATCACGCGAAAGCGACTGCTGAAGATTCTGTTCTTCAATTGTTTCATTCATGGACTCAAGCTGTTTTTTAGAAGGCATAATTTCCAGCCGAAGACATACCGAAGCACTTCCGTTCTGTTGATAGAATTCGTTAATTTGTGCAATTTGCCCGTCAGTAAATTTAAAATGAGCGGTTTCGGCTTTATTCAATACGCCTCTGCGGGCAAAACGCTCCAAGGCAAGCATAGAGTCAGAAGAAGTCTGAACATTCTGGACATATAATTTTACCGACGATTTTTTTGAAAAAAGAGGAATGCAAAATCCTGCAATCAAACAAACAAATACAAAAGCTGTCAGACTTAATCCGATTATTTTCTGTCGTTCTTCAAGAAGCGAAAAACGATATTTTGCATCCTTGAATAATCTTTTTATTTTTCCGTCAGTCCGTTTAAAACTAATTGTTTTCACAGTCGCGTACCCCGATAAAACTAAATATCGCTCCTAAATTCCGTAAGTAAAACTATATCATTTTTAATAAAAATATTATACTCATAAACATGATTGTGATTATACCGCATACGGAAAATCTTTCAGCTATAAAAAAATATCAGAATGCATTGCTTGATTTTGCAAACAGAGACGTTTTGAATTATATACCAGTTCATCCGTTATGGTTTCCATTGCCAGAGACATTTCCCTTTATTTCAAAACCAACTGAAGATACAACTTCTGTAAACAAGGACGTCTTAAAAAAAATTGCAGGCACAATCAGAAAGTTTTCAATTACAACGTTCAATGATGAGAGCGATGAAAATTATAAAAACAAAAGGACTTTATTAAAAATAGACATTTCAACTTTTGACGGAAAAGCTTATAAAGATTTTTCTTTTACAACACCGTTAATCGTTCCGTACAAAAAAAATGCCGCCTTGCCGGTTGATTTTTCCGGTTTTGACGGCAATTTCAGCAAAATGAATGTAAGGATTTTCCGCATTGCAGAAAGCATTACCCTAAGTCCAAAAACGACGGCGCTTTCTGCATTTGTATGGAAAAAACTTGATTCTATTTCATAATTACAGAACCACGATCCAAAGCTGTAAGACCTGTTTTTACATATTCAAGAATTCCGTACGGTTCAAGAAGCCTGATAAGACTTTCGATTTTATCTTCGCTTCCGGTTGCTTCAACTACAACAGAATCAATGCCTACATCAACAATATGGGCACGGAAAATATTACAGGTTTCGATTACAATCGCACGCTTTGCATCTTCTGCCTGAACTTTTATAAGAGCCATTTCGCGCTGGCAGGAAGATGCCTTTTCGAATTTTCTGATTGCAATTACTTCTTCCAGTTTTGCAAGCTGCTTCTGAATCTGTTCAAGAATGTATTCATCGCCTTTTACAACGATTGTCATTCGTGACTGTTCAGGATTTGCAGTTTCGCAAACAGTAAGAGAGTCGATGTTATAACCGCGACGGCTGAATAAGCCTGATACACGAGACAAAACACCCGTTTTATTTTCTACCAAAACACTAAGTACGTATTTTTCCATTTTGATTCTCCAATCTATATAGGTTCCTGGTTTTAGGTTTCAGGTTTCAGGGGCGTTGCGGGGATATGCCCCGCAGAGGGGGTAGCGAAAGACCGTGATGCGGGCTGAAGCGAGGGGGAGACTTCCCCCTCCTACCTAGCACCTATAACCTAGCACCTGTAACCTGCGCTATCTCTCAGGATTGAACGAAACTGTACGCAAAATATCACCGAATACACCGGCAGCAGTAACTCCAGCCCCTGCACCGTATCCGCGGACAGTCAAAGGAATCGGCTGGTAACGCTCTGTGTAGAATA
>CAMOWQ010000188.1 GCA_946628495.1 uncultured Treponema sp.
TAAGGGCTGTAATCGGAATGGGTCCTGGCTTTACATACGAAATTGCTCGTGTCCTTCAGGAATTCGGCATGACAGTTGATTATGCACTTGCATGGCACTACGACTACAAATACGACAACGGACAGGTTCCGCCGGCACTTGAACATCTTCTTAAGACATCTCCTAAGGATATGAAAGTTGCAGTTGCAGACCAGCAGAATTATGAGGTTCTGAACATTCTTAACCGTTATAAGCCTGACGTTTATTTCAGCAGGCATCCGGGAACAACAGTATGGGCAATCAAGCAGGGCTTTGCAGCAGTTTTCGTTGCTGATGAATATACGGTTTTCGGTTACGAAGGAACGCTCAGTTTTGCAAAACTCATCCGCGATACCGTAATAAACCGCTCTTTTGAAAAGAATCTTGCAGCACGCATAAAACTTCCATATACAAAATGGTGGTATGAGCAGAATGCAGATAAATTCATCAAGGAAGAGACTAAGTAACGGCAGGCAAATACACCGTCCGTAATTCACACAGAAAAGTATAAAATTATAAGGAGATTTGAAAAATGGCAAAAGTACATGATTCACTTACAGAACTGGTAGGGCATACACCGCTTGTAAGACTGCACGGATATGAAAAAAAACTTGGTCTTAAAGCTCATATTCTTGCAAAAGTTGAATATTTTAATCCGATTGGAAGCATAAAAGACAGAATTGTTCTCAGAATCATTCAGGATGCAGAACGTGAAGGAAAAATCAAACCGGGCAAGACAACACTTATTGAATATACAAGCGGAAACACTGGTATTGCAGTAAGTGCAATCGGTGCAATGAAAGGTTATAAAGTACAGATTTACCTTCAGGAAGGTGTAAGCCGCGAAAGACTTCAGGTAATGAAAGCTTTTGGTGCAAACGTAACAAAAATCGGCGATGTACCTGAACTTCAGGATGCACTTAAACAGACAAACAACGATTTTGTTGCTGCAACTAATATCTTAAAGCAGCATATCCGCGACAGACAGGCTGCCGGAGACGACATTTATTTTGTTGACCAGATGATTAATCCTTTAAATCCGACGGCACATCACGACACAACAGGACGCGAAATCTGGGAAGATACTGACGGTGATTTTTCTGCTTTAGTTGCAGCTGTTGGAACAGCCGGTACAATCCGAGGAATTGCAGATTACATACACGAGCAGGGCAGTAAGGCAAAAATCATTGCAGTTGAACCTGGTGCAACAGACACAAAACTTACAGGTATCCACAATTTTACGGAAGTTCCTATCGAACGCGTACCTCCAAGCATCAAGGCAGACGGCGCAATCCGTAATGATATTTTTGATGAAGTTTTTGTAGGAGACTCTAACGGAGCTTTTGAAGCAGCCCGTACAGTTGCAAAAACAGACGGCGTTCTTGTAGGAAATTCAAGCGGAGCTGCTTTGTGGGGAGCAACAAAAATTGCTCTGCGAGAAGAATTTGCAGGTAAAAATATCGTTGTAATCTTCCCTGATACAGGACTTCGATATTTGAGTACAGATTTGTTCGGAGAATGATATGAATCAGAAAGTCAAAAAGATTCTGCAGTGTGGTTTCCCGACATTCGGCGTGCTTACGGCATTGATTGAGCAGCTAGTCCTGCCTGATAATGCCCTGCATCCGGTTCCACAAAGGCATTACTATAACTATCTTCTTATCATTCTGCTTGGAATTACGGTTGTTCTTTGGGGAATTTCGTTGTTTGTAACAGAATTCAAGGAAAGGCTTTCTCAAAAAGGAGCGTTTTTCTTTGGATCGGGAATTCTTGTTGCTGTTTTGAATCTTTTGACTGCAAAACTTGCACTTCTGCCAGTAATATTTTTCCCGAGTTTTGACAATATTCTTGCAGTATTTTTAGAACAGACACCGCTTCTTTTAAAATGTATAGGCTTTTCGTTCAGGCTTCTTATACTGGGCGTGTTTTGGGGAACTCTTGCAGGGTTTATTACCGGTGTATTCCTTGGTTTTTCTAAAAAGGTTTATTACTGGATAAATCCGTACATCAAGCTTATAGGACCGATTCCTGCAACCGCATGGATTCCTTTAGTTCTTACAACGTTCCCGACACCGCTTGGAGCAAGTATTTTCATAATTGCACTTTCGGTATGGTTTCCTGTTCAGCTTATGACAAGTTCAGGCATTCAGAATACAAGCAAGGTATATTTTGAAGTAGGACGAACGCTTGGTGCGGGCACTTTCTTCCAGATTTTCAGAATTGCAGTTCCGGCAGCTCTTCCGAATATTTTTCAGGGCGTTTTTAACGGAATCTGTGCGGCTTTCATTGCACTTATGACGGCAGAAATGTTTGGCGCAAAATACGGAATCGGCTGGTACATCAGTTATCAGAAGGCAATGATGATGTATTCGGGTGTTTATGCAGGTCTTATTATGATTGCCGTATTCTGTACGGTGATCATAACACTCCTTTTCCAGATAAGAAAGAAGGTTCTTGGCTGGCAGAAGGGAACTGTAAGGTGGTAGCTATGTCTGAAGCAATAAAAATTTCGAATCTTACAAAAGTTTTTGGTGACGGTGCAGAAACCGTTACTGCACTCAACGGCATTAATTTTACCATCCCGGAAGGAAGTTTTGTTTCCTTAATCGGACCTTCCGGCTGCGGAAAAACAACGCTGCTTCGATGCATTGCAGGCCTTGAAACACCGACTGCCGGTGAAGTAAACATCGACGGTAAGACAATTACAAAACCTGGAAGCGACAGAGGTTTTGCATTCCAGCAGGCAAATCTTTTTCCATGGCTTACAATCCGGGAAAACGTTGCATTCGGCTTAAAGGCAAGACATATCTATAACGCTCATAAAAATGATGTTGATGATTTTATTAATCTTGTTGGCCTTAAAGGCTTTGAAAAATCTTATCCGCATCAGCTTTCGGGCGGTATGAATCAGAGGGCAAGTCTTGCAAGAGCGCTTGTCGGTAAGCCTAAAATCCTTCTTTTAGACGAACCGCTTGGTGCTCTGGATGCGTTTACCCGAATGAACATGCAGGACGAAATTCTTCGCCTTAAGCAGAAGAATGAAACGACAATGGTAATGGTAACTCATGACGTTGATGAGGCAGTTTACATGAGCGATTACGTTGTAATAATGTCTGCGCGTCCGAGTAAGGTTGAAAAAATCATCAAGATAGAATTGAGTCATCCTCGGGCCAGAGGTCAGGATGTATTCTTAAAATATCGTACACAAATTCTTGAAATCCTGAATTATGCAGGAAAAGTTCAGGAAGTTGAATATACAATTTAAAAATATAAAAGCGAGGTTTACATGAAAAAAACATTTTTCGTTACATTAGCTGCCGTTTTTATTGCATCACTTACATTTACATCATGCTCTAAAAAACAGGCATCAAGTTCATCTGCACAGAAAGTTGTGCGCATTAATTTTCAGACAGGAAGTCTTTGTGCTGCTCCTG
>CAMOWQ010000189.1 GCA_946628495.1 uncultured Treponema sp.
TATACTGCCTGGGATCCGACTTCTTATGCTTTTATTAAGGACGGCACTCTTTGTATTCCAACTGCATTCTGTTCTTATACTGGTGAAGCTTTGGATAAAAAGACACCGCTTCTTCGTTCTATGCAGGCAATCAGTAAACAGGCTGTTCGTGTCCTCAAACTTTTTGAAGGCAACGAAAATGTTACAAGCGTAAAAACAACTGTAGGTCCTGAGCAGGAATATTTCCTTGTTGACCGTGATGTTTACAATAAGCGCGAAGACCTTATTTATACAGGCCGTACTTTGTTTGGCGCAAAGGCTCCTAAAGGTCAGGAACTCGAAGATCACTACTTTGGTATGATTAAACCTCGTGTTCAGGCATTTATGAAAGATTTGAACCGCGAACTCTGGAAGCTTGGAATTCTTGCTAAAACAGAACACAACGAAGTTGCTCCAGCTCAGCACGAACTGGCTCCAATTTTCTCTACAACAAACATTGCCTGCGACCACAACCAGCTTACAATGGAAATGATGCGTAAAGTTGCCGCAAAACATGGAATGGTTTGTCTTTTGCACGAAAAACCATTTGCAGGTGTAAACGGAAGCGGTAAACATAATAACTGGTCAATCAGTACAAATACCGGAAAAAATCTTCTTGACCCGGGTGCAACTCCAGAAAGCAATGCTCAGTTCCTTTTGTTCTTGTGTGCAATCATTAAGGCTGTTGATGAATATCAGGATTTGCTCCGTATTTCTGTTGCATCTGCCGGTAATGACCACCGTCTTGGAGCTAACGAGGCGCCTCCAGCAATCATCTCAATCTTCCTTGGTGATGAACTTAGTGCAATCCTCGACAGCATCGAAAAAGGCGTTCCATACGGAAAGCACGAAAAAGAAAAGATGCAGATTGGTGTTACTGTTTTGCCTGATTTCAACAAGGATACAACAGACCGTAACCGTACATCTCCATTTGCATTTACAGGAAACAAGTTTGAATTCCGTATGCTTGGTTCAAATGAATCAATTGCCTGTGCAAACGTATTCTTAAACACTGTAGTTGCAGAAGAATTGAGCCAGTTTGCAGATATTCTCGAAAAGTCAAAAGATTTCAAGAAAGATTTGCACGACCTCATTCTTAAGACAATTAAAGAACACAAACGAATCATTTTCAACGGCAACGGATATGATGATTCTTGGGTAAAAGAAGCTGAAAAACGTGGACTTTACAATCTTAAGTCTACACCAGAAGCACTTCCACATATTTTGGACGAAAAGAATATACGAGTTTTTGAAAAGTTTGGTGTTTACAGTAAAGTTGAAATCGAAAGCCGTTACGAAATACACAACGAAAACTATTCAAAAATCATCAACATCGAAGCTGAAACAATGCTCGAAATGGCAAAAAAAAATATTCTTCCTACTGCAAGTAAATATGCAAATAAACTTGCAGAAACAATCGGCTTGAAAAAAGCTGCCTGTGCAGAATGTGACTGCAGTTACGAAAGCGAAATGCTTAAAAAAGTTTCGGCTCTTACAAGCAGCATTTATAACAAAACCGCAGCTCTTGAAAAAACTGTAATGGATGCAAAGAAACTTTCTTCTGGAGAAAGTGAAGGTTCCGTTGATTCAGGAAAGGTTGCAATGTTCTATCGGGAGCATGTTTTTGCCGCAATGAATGAACTTCGTCTTTGTGCCGATGAGCTTGAAGTTATTACACCAAAAGAACTCTGGCCGTTCCCAAGTTATGGCGATTTGCTTTACAGCGTAAGATAAATTTCTAAAAAAACTCTTCTCTTAAGCAGGAGTTCTTGTAAAACAGGAATTCCTGCTTTTTTTTTACACAATTTCTGCGGCAACATTTTGAGAGCTTATATAGAGAGCTTTATATTAAAGTTTGCTGTTTATGTATCTTTCTATTATCTGTTGAATTCTGCCTTCAATATTTTGTTCTACCCATTCATGAATTTTATGCGATTGAGATTTAGAATCTTCGGTTTTAAACTGTTCAATTTTCTTTTCAAGAATAGCGGAGTTTTCTTCGATGTATTTTTCTGCCTTTAGAAAACAGGGAAATAGCGCAATACATTTTCGAATAACAGATTCTTCAGTGTAACTTCTTGGATATGCATACGGATAATGATATCCAACAACTCTTAAAATGCCTGCCTTTGATTTATATTGAATAAAATAATCCTTTCCCCAATATGTTGCATAAAGAGTTTTTCCATCCTGAGCAAATGCAAAATATTTCCAGTTGATGTTATTTCTTTGCGGGGGAAAGTCTGAATCAAGCTTTTCATCTTTGATAATTTTATATTCCTGAGAATTGTTTGAATTCATATTAAAAATACCTCTTGATTTACAATATAGTGCAAATGTTTTGTTTGTATTAAAAACTTTGACTTGCTGCTAAAAAAAATACGCACGGATTTTTTTTTGATGTGTATTTTTTTACGACAAACATATCTTTACGTCTTCAAGCAACTTTGTTGAACTTTACATTTTTTGCTTTTATATTATTAGCGTTGGCAGCTTGACTGTCACATTGATTAAATGTTTTTGCGAAAGCAATGCGTTTATGGTTTCGACCTCGGCAGCTGCCCAAGGAGCGGGAGCTGTCATTTTAAGGTTTTATGACAAGCATAGAAAAACTTTATGTTTCAGGTAAAAATGAAGGTATTATTCAATCAGTAAGACTTACTCCAATAAAAAAGATTACGGCAGATGAAATAGAGTTTTATTCTGGCGACGAAAAAATGGGTATTGATTTTGCCCTTGGGAAATTTTTAAAGGATAAAGACATTCTTATTAAAGGAAAGCATCTTAGTACGGGCGGAAACTTTTGTGTAAGAAATTACAGGCATCTTTTATGGCACGGTTCATCAGAAAAAACTGCTGATTCACTTTTTAATGAGCTTGCTGCTTTTTCTAAAGAGGCAAAAATCAATTTTCTTGTAAATTATCATTGCGTACAGGAAGAAGACGTGAACGGTGAAAAAAGGCCTGTAATTATTTTTCATCCTGAAGTAATAATAAACGGAAAAAGGCTTATAAACGATTTTCCGGATATAGACTTAAACCGTCGGTATATCGTTCTTGGCAAGTGGCAGTTACAGGATATTACATACCGGCATCCAGAACGTCCAGACAAACCGTCAGACGAAAATCCGGCACCAGTAAAATTAAAAAATGCGGCTCGTGAAATTTGTAGAAAAATGCTTACTGCACTCGATGACTATTTTAATGTAGATTATCGGGTTTCATTATTATTTGGTGTGGCAAAAAATGAATACACAGGTCTTGCACCGGACGTGCGTAAAGCAATTATAAATGCGTTTTAAGTGTTTTATGTGTTATCTTGACTAAAAATGTCATTTCCATATAATATATGATACATTTCGGGCCATTAGCTCAGTGGTTAGAGCAGGGGACTCATAATCCCTTGGTC
>CAMOWQ010000190.1 GCA_946628495.1 uncultured Treponema sp.
AGCAGAAACTCGTTGATACTGCAGGTCGTATCGACCGCTTCAACAAGCGCTACGGAATCAAAGATAACAAGTAGTTTTTGCTTTGATAAAAAAAAGGCTTCCTTTGAAGTGAACTTTCACTTTTAGGGAAGCCTTTTTTTATGGCTGTAAAAAGTCATGAATGTTTTTAGATATTTGTTAATCCGCTAGTCGTACATGTAGTTCGCCGTTTTCTGTAAAAGACGCGTGCATTTTTATATTTTATTGTTTACAAATTTTCATAAACCTAATGTATAATATTTTCGGAGGTTCAAATTGAAGAAAAATAAATTATGGATACCAGGCTTTTTGTCGGTAATTTTGATGTTTTCGATTATTTTTGTCACTGGATGTAAAACTGATTCTGATGAGGAGTTAAAAAATCAGGAGCAGAATAAAACTCAAGAGCAACAGGAGAATCAGAAAAAACAGGAAACCCCCGTTGAAATTAATAAATCACTTACCGCCATTGAATTTTCGAAAAAAATGGAATGCGGATGGAATTTAGGAAACACTCTTGATGCACGAAAAGGAACTGATACCACTTTTCCTTCAAATGAAGGCCTTGATTCAGAAACTTACTGGAGTGAAGAATTAACCACAGAAGCTATCATAAAAACTGGAATTAATGCAGGCGGATATAAAACTATCAGAATTCCTGTAACCTGGTGCAATCATCTTACGGATACAAATTATACAATTGATCCAAAGTGGATGGCTCGTGTAAAACAGATTGTTGACTGGGCAATTGATGCAGGTTATTACGTAATTCTGAATGAACATCATTCTGTGCATGACAAAATGAATAATCCCCTTAAGAAATGTGAAGGTTATATAATCCGCAGTACAGATGAGCAGGAATCAAAAGCATTTTTACAGGCAATCTGGAAACAGATAACAACTACTTTTAATAATAGTTATGATGAACATTTGATTTTTGAAACGATGAATGAACCTAGAAATACCAGTCATGAACATATGTGGTCGCTGGATCTGGAAAACTGTGAAGAATGTAAACAGGATGTCCGTATTTTGAATGAATTAAATCAGATGATTCTGGATATTATACGTGCAAGCGGCGGAAACAATGCTAATCGTTTTGTTATGATTCCAGCTATTGGTACGGATATTGGAAATGCTTTGAATGATGCATTCAAAATGCCGGTTGATACTGCTGAAAACAAACTTATGGTTACTGTTCATGATTATCCTCTTGATTCAGGTGGTACTGGTAAAAATTCACATCATTTTGATTTTGATACAAAAAATGCTATCAGAGTTGCAATGAAAAATCTTAACGAAAAATATGTATCCAAAGGAATTCCTGTTGTTTTAGGAGAATGTGGAGCTGCCCGAAAAGCTGGTACTGACTGGGATACAGGTAAAGCAATAACTGATTATGTAGTAACTTACGAGGACCGTTTGCAGTGTTTCAGTTATTTTGCAAGTCTTGCAGGAAAATATTCCATTGTATTTATTAACTGGGATTGTGGTGGACAATATGGAATGGCAACAATTGACCGCAAAAATTGTAAGGTGTATGAACCTGACTATAATGCGGCAATTGTAAAAGCATGGAAAGATGCAAATGCAAATCCTGATTCTGTTTCTGTTGCAGCTCAAGATGAAGATGCAAATCTTTCTGATTTTAAGGTTTGGGATAATGAAACTTCTTCTTATAATGCATCAACAGGAAAGGTTAGTTTTGGCGCAAACTGGAAAGGTGGAGATATCTGGATAGGTGATAAAGATGTTTCAGATTACTCTAAGGTTGTTTTGAAATATAAGGATGCAACTTCGGATTTTATTGTAAAAGTTGTCTATAGTGATAATACAGAACAAGTTGAATCACTTACTGAGGCTACTGCCAAAAAAACAGAAACCTCAGTTTCGATAATGATTAATAACAGCAAAAAGGTTAGACAGATTCAGTTAATAGGAAAAGCAGAGGCAATGTCTGTTATTCTTGAAAAACTGACCTTTGTTGTAAAATAAAAAAAGTAAAACTTAAAATTCTTCTGCAGACTTTAGTTTGAATTTCCACACTTTATGCGGTTTTTTTCCGGCAAAGTCTGCAGGAATTGTTTGTTCTGTAATATCTTCGCAACTGAAGGAAATGCCAGCAGCTGTTTTTGGTGGAAGTTTTGATACATCAAACTTTAATCGTTCGGAGTTTGTAGAAAAATATAGCGTGCCGCCTGGTGTAAGGATATTCAGACAGTCTTTTACCAGCTGCGACCAGTCGCGGTTTATATCAAGCACGTCTGTAGTTGCCTTACTGTTAGAAAAAGTCGGCGGATCAAGAATTATTGTATCGTAAAGTTCATCAGGCGAAAGCTGGCTGTTTTTTGCGGCTACCGCTTTTTCCTGTAAAAAACGCATGCAGTCTGCACGTGTAAATGTATATCTTTTTTTATCTGTAAAACCATTTAGATTCATGTTGTCTTTTGCCCATGCAAGGTATGTGTTTGATAAATCAACGGATTCAACATAAGATGCATTTCCCTGTGCGGCATATACCGAAAAACTTCCTGTATAGCAAAAAAGGTTTAATACACGTTTTTTTGAACTGTTGTCTCGCACTGTTGAACGTAACGTTCTGTGGTCAAAAAACAGACCTGTATCAAGGTAACTTGTAAGATTCAGACGGAAAAGTTGTCCCTGTTCCATGGTTAGACCGGTAACTTCCTGTGCATCTTCATTTTTCTGATACTGTTCGTCTTCCTTATGACTCTTATGTCCACGTTCTTTTTTTATAATGTGAGCCTTTTCAATGCCTAAAACTTCTTTTGCTGCTTCTGCCATTGCATCCAGCCATAAAGCTTCCTCTTCGTCATCTTTTTCATAAGGTCTTTCATAAAGGTAAAGCACTGCATAAGTTCGATTTTTTATATCTGCTTCTATGTCTGGTTCGTTTGCAGAAAGTTTTTCGTTTTGTACAGCTATAAAACGAGCTGCTTCAATAGGGGTGTCTATGTCTTCTGGCAGAAATTCGTATAAATCAAGAGAAACTGGAATTTCGGGAATATCGCGGTCATAAAGTCTGTAGCACATTACGCGGTTTTTCCTCATCTGCTTTCGCAGTTCCTTAGATTTTTTCTTTAATCTGTTTGCAAAAAGTTCTGACTGATAAGCTGTCTTTGATTCTGTATTTTTAGTAGTCATATAGCGATTTTAACATATATCTGATATAATTAAAATATGACAGCGACTGAAAAATATCTTGCAATGAACAATGAATTCTGCCGTCTTAGGGATGCAATTTTTTATCCTGATGTTGAAGAGGCAGATGAAGATGAAAATGTACAGCAGAACGTTATGGCTGCTCTTGGAATTTTAAATCAATATCTGGATTAGATTTATATACTTTTTTTTCCCTTTTATTATGA
>CAMOWQ010000191.1 GCA_946628495.1 uncultured Treponema sp.
TCTATCAGGCAATTGCAGTTCGCTTTGTAATAGGACGAAACTGTCAGATAAAATACGGTGCAAGACTTTTGAATTCCGTACTCGGTGATAACTCAACAGTTTCCTGCTGCGAAATTCTTAACAACCTTCTCTTCCCGTTCCATGAACAGCATCACAATTCTTCTTTCCTTATTGCAACAACCATAATGGGACAGTCGAATATTGCTTCAGGCGCAACAATTGGAAGCAATCATAATTCACGAAGTCCGGACGGTGAAATTTTTGCAAAACGAGGATTCTGGCCGGGACTTTGCAGCGATTTCAAACATAATTCAAAGTTCGCATCATTTACGCTTGTTTCCAAAGGAAGCTACCAGAACGAACTGAACATTACATATCCTTTCTCGCTTGTTTCTCAGGGACAAAACGGAGATCCTTCAATTCACATAATTCCTGCATGGTGGTTCATGTATGATATGTTTGCAATTACAAGAAACAACAATAAATTCATAAAGCGCGATAAACGTGTAATAAAAATTCAGCAGATAGAAACCGATCCTATGGCACCTGATACAATGCAGGAAATTCTATCGGCACTCGACAGAATCATAAAACTTACGGCACACTACCTCAAACTGAATTTACCAGAAACATTTAACGGCTGCGGAAAAAATGATGATGAAAAATACCAGAGGGCAAAAGATTACCTTCATCAGAATCCAAAAGCAGAATTTACGCTTACAGACCCTGAATGCCAGAAAAAATATGGCGCAATAATCATTAAACCTGCCCCTGCATATAAAATGTACAGAAAAATCGTAAAATATTACGCAACAAGAACATTAATTGAATATGCAGAAAGTTCAGGACATGAATCACTTTCAAATGAACTCTTAAAAGAAATACGTAAATTCCCGTTATATACAGAATGGGAAAATGCAGGAGGACAGATTATTCCTTCTCAAAAAATTTCTGAACTGTTCAGCCTTATAAAAACACGCAGTATAAACAATTGGGATGAAGTTCATAATTTTTATGATGAATGTCAGGCAGAATACAAAAAATATAAGACCAGATATGCAGTCTACCTTCTAGAACAGCTGTATTCTCGCCCGATTGAAATATTCTCTTCAGATTTATACAACGACATAATTAATGACGCAAACATTATTGCAACAGACATATACAATGCCGCTTTGGACTCTCGAAGAAAAGATTACACAGATTTCTACAGAAAGATGACATATCATGACGAAGAAGAAATGGAAAATGTAATAGGAAGAATTGAAGACAACGAATTCCTGCACAGCCTTAAAGAATCAACTGACAACTTTACAAAGAAGACAAAGAAATTCTTTAAGGAACTGACAAACCTTTAATTTTTTAGATTCTGCTTCTGCATTTCGATACGTTTGGTTCTGACTTCTTCCAGTTTCTTCCTCAGATTTTCCGAGTCGTCGTTTTTAATAAGCCGCTCGAATTCTGACATCTGATTCTGGAAGGATTCTATATGCTTCAAAAGTTTTTCCTTATTGCTTAAGAAAAGTTCCGTCCACAAAGGAGCGTTAATCATGGCAATACGGGTAAGGTCTTCGAAGCTTCCGCCACCAAAAGAAGTGATTGACGTATCAGAAGCACTTTCTACCATTGCAGAAGCGACAACGTGACACAGTTGCGATGTAAATCCGATTTTATCATCATGAGTTCCTGCATCTGCTTCGGTAATTTTTGAAAAGCCCATGCATTTTACCAGTTTTTTGAACATTTCAACATTTTCAGGTTTATTCTGTGCATGCTGAATAATGATATAATTATGATTTACAAAATATTCACCTTTTGAATTAAGAAAACCTTCCTTTTCACCGCCCGCCATAGGATGTCCCATAATAAAATCCGTACCTTCAGGAACAATCTGCGGATATTCAGCTTCAAGAAGTGCCTTTACACCGCTTATATCAGTTATTACAGCCCCTTTCTTAAAATTCTTATTATTTGCTTTTAAAAATTCAAGCGTACTATGGGGATAAAGGCAGATAAAGACAAAATCACACTCAGAAAGCATTTCTACAGTATGTTCAGGCGTAAAACCTGCATCTATTATACCTTCAAGCCTTGCTGCTTCAAGACTGTCAGCATTTTTATCAAGGGCAAGAATTTTTCCAAGAGCACCCTCGCCTATATTTCCAAGGACATTGCTTCTTATAGCCTTTGCAATGGAGCCTCCCATTATTCCAAGTCCGATTATTCCGTAAGTCATTTTTTCTATTGTCATAAAAACATTATAGCAAAAAAGAGGTTCTTTGCATAATTGTACTGTAAAAAAATTACTTGAATTTTTATTGTGAAAAACTTGAAATCTTAGGAAAAATAGGGGAAATCCCCTAGTACACTTTTTAAACAACTGACTTAAAATATTATTAAGTATGATTTATAAAAATTCATACAAAAAGGAGTTTTTTATGAAAAAAGCGTTAAAAGTCGTTCTTTTCGGAACAGCTGCTTTGTTGCTCGCTGCAACAGGTTGTTCAAAGAAAGAAGCAAGTGGCTCTGATGACACAATTAACTTGTGGTCATTTACAGATGAAGTTCCAGGCATGGTTGAAAAGTACATTGCATCACACCCAGACTTTAAGTACAAAGTAAACACAACAATCATTGCAACAACAGACGGTGCTTATCAGCCAGCACTCGACCAGGCATTACAGGCAGGCGGAAAAGACGCTCCTGATATGTTCTGTGCAGAATCAGCATTTGTATTGAAATATACAAAAGGTGATATGCAGGATTTCGCAATGCCTTACAAGGATCTTGGAATTGACATCAGCAAGAAAATTAAAGAAGCTGACATCGCTGGTTACACAGTAGATATCGGTTCAAATACAAAAGGCGAAGTAGACGGTCTTGCATACCAGTCAACCGGTGGTGCATACATCTACAGACGCTCTGTTGCAAAGAAAGTATTCGGAACAGACGATCCAGCTACAGTTCAGAAAGAAATTGGCGGTGGTTCTGGTACATGGGATAAATACTGGGCAGCTGCAAAGAAATGTGCAGACAAAGGTGTTGCAATCGTTTCTGGTGACGGTGATATCTGGCACGCAGTTGAAAACTCTTCTGACAAGGGTTGGATTGTAGACGGAAAACTCTACATCGATCCAAAACGCGAAGCTTTCCTTGACTATTCAAAGACACTTACAGACAACGGCTGGTCTAATCAGACACAGGACTGGCAGGATGCATGGTTCGCTGACATGAAAGGTGTTGGTGAAAAAGAAGTTCTCGGCTTCTTCGGACCAGCATGGCTCATCAACTACACAATCGCTCCTAACTGCGGCGGTTCAAAAGTTGGCGAAGGCACATATGGTGACTGGGCTGTTTGTAACTCTCCAATCGGATTCTTCTGGGGTGGTACATGGG
>CAMOWQ010000192.1 GCA_946628495.1 uncultured Treponema sp.
CACGACCGTTATTTTATGGATAAAACCGTAGATTCACTTTTTATTCTGGAAGAAGACGGCGGAATTTCAGGTTTTGTCGGCAAATGCAGCGAATACATTGAATACCGCGAAGAACTGCGAAAACAGCAAAAAACAGCCGAAAAGGAAGCTGCAAAATCTTCAAACTCTGCTACTGTAACAACAGCAAACACAACAGCTGGCACACAATCAGGCAATCAGAACAACGGCACCGCAAACTCAACTCAAACAGAAAAAAAGAAAAAACTTTCATTTAAGGAACAAAAAGAATTCGAACAGTTAAACGAACAGATTCCTATTCTGGAAAAAGAACAGTCAGAACTTGAAATACAAATGTCTTCAAGCGATTTTTCGACTGTTCAAAAGGCTTCGGAAAAATACAAAGAATTAAGTGAAAAACTTGAAACTATGTACACACGATGGGAAGAACTGAGCGAATCATTCTAAAATAAAAATAAGTTATAGCTGCTATAATTTAGCTGTTATAATTGACTAAAATTTGTTTATAATGCAAAATATAACACAATGTTATCACTTAATAGGAGGAAAATAACAAAAAAATGAAAAAACATCTTTGGATATTGGGACTTTTTGCAGCTCTTGCAATTTTTATGGTATCTTGCTCTCCAGAAGCAGGAATGACTCTACTCAAAGAAGATGACATCACAGACTCTTGGGTAAAAGGAACATGGTCAGGTACAATTACAACAACAACTGACGACAACGAACCTGAGCAAAAAACTGTTACCTCAATGAGTCTTACAGCAAACGACGTAAAGTCATACTACAAAGTAAAAGGCGGAATTGACGCCGGTTCTATTGCAAAAACATCAGTAGATTGCAAAGTTTACACTAATCTTGCAAGAACAAGACTTAATATGGTACAAACAATAACAGCTTCCAGCGAATTACTCGGTACTTCTACAAAAACTGTTACACGCTGGGAATTAAAAAAAGACTAATAAATCAGCATTACAAACAAAAAAAGGCATTGTCCAATCAACGAAGAACATCTTCATAACGGACAATGCCTTTTTTTATATTTCAGTATATTTTATGCTTCAATCACTTCTTTAGAAAAAAACTCATCCATCAGCTTAATAAATTCTGAAAGAGCCCATTCGTTTTTCCAGACAACCTTTGTATTATCAGCAACCGTAACCGAAACTTTTACAAACTTATCAAGTGCAGGAGTAATATCATCAAGAGTTAATGCAGAATACTGAACATCTTCACCTTCTTTCATTGTTGACTGTTCTGCTACTATCTTTTTTACGATTTTCTTTACATCTTCTTTATTAATATCGCAAGAAACCTTTACAGCAAACCAGCCGCCTAAACCAGATTCCGTGCATACTGCAAAAACAGCATCCTGAGCAACAGCAACTTTTGCTTCAGCAACATCAGGAGCACCGTTGGCAACAATTAGAACAGGCATTGCAAGAGCACGGGCCCAATCATACGCATTCTGACCAGAAACATCAAAATCAAGACTTGCTTTCGAACTTAACGTAAATCCTTTTAGCGGAATATTAGGATTTTCTTCCATGCCCGAAACTTCTTTTACAAGTGCGTTAATATCTTTTACAACAAAATTATATTCATAATCCAAATCAGCAAATAAAACTTTTGCAGCAAGATATTCCTTATCCTTTCCATTTAAAATTTTATTAATATTTACATTAGTCTGAATATTTGTACCAATAAAGAATTTCTTTATAGTGATATATTTATTACAGATTGCAAACAATTCAGCCGGTGTTTTTGTAACATCATCATCAACAGTTACAACACCAACTTGCGAATCAATAAATGCAAGAATTTTTTCCTTATATTCCTTTGCAGTATAAGATGAATTAAGCTGAATTCCACCAACGGTAACATTTTCAGGAGTACCATCCGTATCATTCATTGCAGCATAAAAAGTAATAAGTTCATCATCAATATCTGCAAGCGCTCCGGCAAAAGCTTCGAACCAACCGTCAATTGTAAGTTCTTCAACATCAATACTGCCGTTAATTTTAAATTCAAATGTTTTATCCAGCAGTTCTTTATAAGATTTTATGTCTTTTGTAAGATTTCTTATATCTGTATAAAACTGACGCATTGAATCTGCAACAGCCTTAATATATGCGGAAATCTGAACCGACGCATCAGCAGGATTAGTTGCAGCAGTTCTTGAATTTCCATTTGCTCTTCTATTTCCAAGAGTTTCCTGAACATTGTTGAATGTCTTAATTTCGGAAGAAACTTCTTCAAGCATTTTCCTGAACGAAGCTTCATCTGTAACAGCAACCTTAAGTCCACTCATTTCTGTTTCTGAACAAACAGAAGCCTTTTGATATCCATTTATTTCAGGATTAATATTATTTGTACCAGGCTTTCCACCACAGCTTAAAAGCATAAGACTTGTTGAAAATAAAAAAGCTGAAAACAATGTAAATGAGAAATTCTTTTTCATATAAAAACCTCCATAAAAAAAGAAATCCACCTTCTCTTCTTATACAATTAGTATAACACTTATGCCATATAAATGTAACATTCATATAATAGTTCAGTCAAACAAATTGATTTTTTTTTATTGCCGAATTCCGCTTATTTTATTAAATTTATAAAGTGATGATGAAAAATATCATCATGAATCTGAAAATAATTTTTTAAGAGGTATAAAAAATGGCAAAACAGTTAATGTTTAGCGAAGATGCCAGAAAGAAACTTCTTTCAGGCGTAGAACAGATTTCTAAAGCTGTAAAAACAACACTCGGACCTTGCGGACGCATGGTTATGATGGACAAAAAATACGGTTCACCTGTAATCACAAAAGACGGTGTTTCTGTTGCAAAAGAAATTGAACTTTCAGATCCTTTTGAAAACATGGGAGCTCAGTTTGTACGCGAAGTTGCATCTAAAACAAATGATGATGCCGGTGACGGAACTACAACAGCAACAGTTCTTGCTTATGCACTCGTAAGAGAAGGCGTTAAATCTGTTGCAGCTGGCATGCGCCCTATCGAAATTAAACGCGGTATGGATAAAGCCGTTAAAGCTGCCGTTGACGAAATTAAAAAGAATGCAAAACCTGTAAAAGGCGCTGATGATATTACTAATATTGCAACAATTTCTGCAAATAACGATTCAGAAATCGGTAAAATGCTTGCAGATGCAATTGGAAAAGTAGGAAAAGACGGTGTAATCACAGTTGAAGAATCAAAGAACATGGAAATGACTGTTGATACAGTTGAAGGTATGCAGTTTGACCGCGGTTACATTTCTTCTTACTTTGTAACAGACCGCGAACGCATGGAAGCAGATTTCAGCGACGCTTACGTTTTGATTTACGACAAGAAGATTTCTGCAATGAAAGATCTTCTTC
>CAMOWQ010000193.1 GCA_946628495.1 uncultured Treponema sp.
TTCTTACACCGTTCATGAGTTGTACAGCAAAGCTTCCGATTTATGCATTCTTTACCGCAGCTTTTTTTCCAAAGCACGGCGGATTAATTATGACAGGCCTTTACGTTCTAGGCATTTTAATAGGTATACTTGTTGCACTATTATATAGAAAAACACTTTTCAAAGGTGAACCAGTTCCTTTTGTAATGGAACTTCCAAACTACAGGCTTCCGAGCGTAAAAACAACGGCACAACTTCTTTGGGAAAAGGCAAAAGATTTTCTGGAACGTGCATTCACAGTAATATTCATTGCTACCATAATAATCTGGTTTTTACAAAGCTTCAGCCCACATCTTAATTTTGTAGAAGATTCTTCACAAAGTATTCTTGCAAAAATTTCAGGCCTAATGGAAATTATTTTCCGTCCAATGGGACTTGGCGACTGGAGAATCTGCACTGCCCTAATTTCCGGTTTTATGGCAAAGGAAAGCGTTGTTTCAACTCTTGAAATACTGTTTGCAGGTGGAATTTCTGATGCGATTACATCTCTTTCTGCAGCATGTCTTCTTGTTTTCACCCTTCTTTATACTCCATGTGTTGCCGCAATTTCATCAATAAAACGGGAACTTGGTACAAAATGGGCAATTGGAGTTGTTTTATGGCAATGCATTGCAGCATGGATTTGTTCTTATGCAGTTTATCTTATTGGCGGAATTTTTGCTTGATTTCGCACAGTTTATAATTGATAATATTAACAGATTGTTTAACAACAATAAGGAGTATTACAAATGAACAAATACGAAGGAACCCAGACAGGAAAAAATCTTCAGGCTGCATTTGCAGGTGAATCACAGGCACGCAACAAATACACATATTTTTCTGCAGTTGCACAAAAAGAAGGTCTTGATAAAATTGCAGAAATCTTCAAAAAAACTGCAAATAACGAAGAGCAGCATGCAAAAATGTGGTTTACAGAACTCGGCGGCATAAACAGTACAAAAGAAAACCTTACGGCTGCCGCTGACGGAGAAAACTTTGAATGGACAGACATGTATGTCGGCTTTGCAAAAACAGCAGAAGAAGAAGGCTTCAAGGATCTCGCTGCAAAATTCCGTGCAGTTGCTGCAATTGAAAAACGCCACGAAGACCGCTACCGTTCACTTTTAAAAGATGAAGATTCAAAGCAAGAGCTTAAAAAAAGCAGCGTAAAAGTATGGGAATGCTTAAAATGCGGACACATCGTTGTTGGCGACAAGGCACCTGAATACTGCCCTACCTGCGGCGAATTCAACCAGTATTTCGAAGTTCGCGAAGATAATTACGACCTTATCCTTACCTGGGGACGCTAAATCATCATGAACGAAAGCTGCAGTCAAACTTCTCAGATAAACAGACTCTATCATTACACTGATTTTAACGCAATGCGCGGAATAATCACAAACGGTGAAATATGGCTGTGGAATCTCAGGAGAATGAATGACAGTCAGGAAATGCAGTATTTCATTACGGAACTTAAGGTTGCCGTAAAAAAATTGCTTTCTCCTGATGAATATGAATGCATGGAAAAAATTTTCGCTGAAAACCTCCGAGACTTTAACTCGCTTTCAAGTTATGCCTCGTGTTTCAGCGAATATTCCGATGATGCAGCGCAATGGGCCCGATATGCAAAAGGCGGAGCCGGAGTATGCATTGCCTTTAACAAGGAACTTCTCTCAAAAATAGGAGATGCAGGGCATGCACCACTCTGCCGCGTAAACTATTCACGTTCATGCGATAATCTTGAAATTGTCCACGAAATTGCGGAACTCATAAAAACAGGCAGGGAAAATCCCGAAAAAGCACGCGAAATTTTTAACAGGCTTATTACAAGTTCTCCTTTATTTAAACATCCATCATTCATAAGTGAAAAAGAATGGAGGCTCGTTTCCCTGCCTTACAATGCAAATTCCAATATAAATAATTTTCTTGGTGAACCACATTTTTTTGTAGAAGAAACAAACATCAAAAAATACTACATTCTGAATCTTAAGACCGTCTGTTCAGAACTCGGCCACGAATACTCAGAACTTTTCGAAGAAATCTGTATAGGCCCTCAGGCTCGTGTAACAAAAGATGTTCTTGCAGATTATTTTACTTCAACTGGCATGCAGAAACTTGCGGCAAAAATCAAAATGTCAGAATGTCCACTACGGCGTTTCTAAAAAACATATATCTTTTCATAATTTCCTCTATTTTTTCATTTTTTATTTTACAGATTTTATAACATCATGTTATACTTTTGATAATGAGTTATTCAAGCATGGGTGCAGTTGCACTATTGGTACACCTTATCGTGAACTATGATGTTCTGAAGAAATCTCATAAAAAGGAGAACATTCCTGCACATAACGCATACAGACGCTTTCTGCTTTGCGTATTGAATTACTATATCATTGATGTGTGTTGGGGAATATTCTACAACCTTAGAATTATCCCTATTGCATATACAGCAACAATTATTTATTTTTGTGTAATGGCATTTTCTGTTTTCATGTGGATTCAATATGTCATAGCCTATCTTGCAGACGAAAACAAATTTCTTACAATACTTCGTTATGTCGGCTGGATATTTATCAGTTTTGAGTTGATTGTATTAATAATAAATTTATTTTACCCGATTGCCTTCTGGTTTGAAGAAGACGGAACTTATCACGTAAACAGTGCACGTTACATCAACCTTATGATTCAGACAATAATGTACTTTATATCCGCTGTTTACATGCTTTTCAGTACAATACATTCAAACGGAAACAAAAAACAAAGATACAGAACGACAGGCTTCTTTTGTCTTGCAATGACTCTTTTCGTAATATTACAGGCAAAATATCCGTTAATTCCATTTTATTCAATAGGATGTATTCTCGGAACATGCCTTTTGCACACCTTTGTACTCGAAAATGAAAAAGAAGAGCAGCAACGAAAATACGAAGATTTACTAAAAAAAGAAATCTCACAAGAAAAGGCGCTTGGCACTGCAAGACACATGGCTTATACAGATTCCCTTACAGGTGTAAAAAATAAAAGCGCATATCTCGAGGCTGAAACTCAATTTAACAAAAAGATTTCAGAAGGAACAATAAATGAACTTGGCATTGCTGTTTTTGATTTGAACGGGCTTAAAAATGTAAATGACACAAAAGGTCACGAAGCAGGAGACCAGTATATAAAATCGGCATGTTCGCTTATCTGCAAACAATTCAAGCACAGTCCTGTCTATCGTATTGGCGGTGATGAATTTGTTGCAATTCTCGAAGGAGAAGATTTTTCAAATCATGAATCATTAATTGCCTCTTTTGACGAAATAATTGACTTAGCTTTAGTTACTGTCAATGATTATCGTC
>CAMOWQ010000194.1 GCA_946628495.1 uncultured Treponema sp.
AAATGATATTTTGGGAGCTACTCCATGAAAAAAATTATTCCATTCTTCTTAATTTCTCTACTACTGTTTTCATGTGCCTCTACTCCTGAAGAAACTGCTTCTGAAAGTATTGCAAATCAACTTTCGGAAACAGAAAACAATGTTGAATCAGAAAATTCAACGGAAAATGCAACTTCTGAGTCCGAAGACGCAATTTCAACAGATGAAAACGACAGCAATAAAGAAAATACAGATTCAACTATACCTTCAATTAATGTTGATGAAATTGCTGAAATTGAAGAACCTCTTGTACTTGAACTTGAACCGCAGCCTGAACCTCAGGATGAAAATAATGAAGACTCTGACATTTCTACAGAAGACATGGCAGTTTTAGAAGAAATAGACGAACTTGTACTTCCTGATTCATTTGACGATGACGAATATAATTTAGAAAACTCAGACGAGCAGGTTTTAGCTGACAACACGTTAGATTTTGAGGAAACTGAACTCAATGCTACAGAGAACGATATAAACACTTTTGATAACTCTCTCATTTCCCCTGAAGAGGATACAAACATTTCTGAAAACACCGTTCAACCAGAAGATGATAACCTAACTTCAGAACAAGAACAGGAAGAAAAAGAAACGGAAGCAGAGCAGACGGAAAAAAATACATTAATTCCAGAAGAAAATGCTGAAGAACCTCAGAATGAAGAATTAACAGAGATAGAAGAGACAGAAGAAATTGAAGAAAACACCGAACAGATAGCACAGGAACCAGTCCCTTCCCGCAGCGTTACCATAAAAAAAGGTGAATATCTTGATGTTGTTTATCCTGGTCTTGGCTGGGTATATGAAGGCCCTCTTGATAACAGCAGAGATATAACATATAACGGAAAAAAACTCGGCAGTGCAAATACAACTTTCACATTAATTGGACGTAAAGAAGGAACTAAATTAGTCCGCTTTTTCAAAAAAGATGTTCTTACAGATAAATTAATTGATGATTATCTTGAAATTACAGTTACTTCAGAAAAAGCATCAAATAAAATTCATAAGATTGCGCCGGATTATGCAGAAATAGTGCCTTCAAAACCTGTTTCAGTTTCAGAATCTCAAAAAAATGAATCTACTTCTTCAGAAAATGAAGCCGAAATCATTTCAGAAAAAAAATCTGACGAAACTTTACAAAAGCAGGATTCTTCATTCAAAACAGAAAAACAAAATCCCTTTAAAACAGATTCAGCAAAAACAGCAGAAAACACTGCAAAAAATGATAATAACACTTATTCTGCCAATATAGATTTTATAAATAACGATTTTTCAGAAGAAAATGATTCACAGGAATTTGAGCAGGAACAGAATTATCAGGATGATATAATCGACCTTACCGAAGAAAATTCAGTAAATAACACAAATATAAATACAGCAAAGCTTCTTGAAAAGGCTAAATCTTTATATGACGAAAAATCTTTTGAAGAAGCTTTGGAAACTATTGAATTGTACCTTTCCACTGAAGCTCATGAAACTGACGAAGGACTTTTTCTAAAAGGACAGATTCTTGAAGCATGGTCAGGAATTCAGAATATAAAAAAAGCTGTCCAGACATATACACTGCTTATGGATTCATATCCTTACAGTATTTATTGGGACAAAGCATATAAAAGAGTAACTTATCTTAAAAGATTTTATCTTGAAGTAAGATAACTATATAAAAAAAACATCAAGTCTTTTTTTGGGATGCAAAACAAAATCCCGAAAAAGTGGAGGAAATTAGATGAAAAAGATTTTGAAAGTATTTTTACTGACAAGTTCATTATTACTACTTGCATCCTGTTCCGTTCAGAAAACAGAACCAGAACCATTACGCGTAATTTCAGTATCGGGAAAAGGTTCTGTATCTGTAAAACCTGATATCGTTACATTAAAATTCATAGTAAAAACATCAGAATGGAACGTAAGCTTTGCAGCAGAAAAAAATGCTACCAACACAGCTAATGTCCTTGCAGCTCTTAAAGAAGCAGGTGTAAGCGAAGCTGATATTTCAACTTACGATTACAAAATTACGCAGGACAATTCAAATACCTATGCAGGTAAATATACAATAACAAATACAATTTGCGTTGTAGTTCGTAATATTGAAGCAACAGGCAAAGTAATTGATGCAGCCGTAAAAAACAATATCGGTGCAAACGGAATTATTTCATTTGAATATTCACTTTCTGATAATACCAGTGCATTACGACAGGCCCGAACCCTTGCAGTTCAAAACGCACAGGATGCAGCAGCCCTTCTTGCAGGAGCAAGCGGATGTAAAATCGGTACAGTTCAGGAAATTCACGAAGATTATATTTCAACTGCAAGAAATACTTTTGCATATACAGAAGCAAAACTTATGGATTCAACAGGTTCTGTAACAACACCTATCGAAGCAGGAAATATTGAAATTTCTTCAAATATCAGAGTAACATATAGTCTGATTAATTAATGATTAATTGGATTTTTTATAAAACTTTTTAGGAGTATACAATGTTAGATTACAAATTTATTAAAGATAACCTTGAAGCGGTAAAACAGAACATTATTAACCGAAATATGACGGCAGATGCAGACAAGGTAGTTGAACTTTATGATAAACGCACTGCTCTTGTAACAAAACTTCAGGGACTTCAGCAGAAGCGCAATGAAAACGCACAGGCAATGAAACAGAAGCTTGACAACGACAAACGTCAGGAACTTATTGCTGCAGGAAAAGCAATAAAAGAAGAAATTACTGCTGTAGAAACAGAAACAAAAGAAACAGAAGCAGCTCTTGAAGAAGCAGCACGTCAGATTCCAAACATGGTTCATCCTGATGCTCCAGTTGGAAAACTCGACACAGAAAATCTTGAAGTAAAAAAAGTTGGTACACCACGCAAGTTTGATTTTGAACCAAAAGACCATGTTCAGCTTGGTGAATCACTTGATATTATCGACTTTGACCGCGGTACAAAAGTTTCTGGTCCAAAGTTCTACTATCTTAAAAACGAAGCTGTATTCCTTGAGCAGGCTTTGATTATGTATGCTTTGAACACACTCCGCAAGCACAACTTTGAAATGTTCATTACACCTGATGTTGCAAAGGAAGAAGTTCTTAAAGGAATCGGATTCAACCCACGTGGAAACGAATCAAATGTTTACTCAATTGAAGAAGAAGGAACCTGTCTTGTTGCAACTGCAGAAATCACTCTTGGCGGTTACCATCAGGATGAAATCTTGGACAAGGCAAGCCTTCCACGTTTCTACGGCGGACTTTCACACTGTTTCCGCCGCGAAGCAGGTGCTG
>CAMOWQ010000195.1 GCA_946628495.1 uncultured Treponema sp.
AGATTTTTTTGTTCTGCTCGGCTGAATTGAAGTTGAACCATGAGCAGTAAGCGTGCGCGTTGATTTCGCGGACAGCACCGTTTACAGGGCGGCCTTTTTCATCAACTGCACCGAGTTTTACAAGGTCACTTCCGCCGGAAAGCATTTCGTAAACGGTTTTGTTAGGGTCGAGTTTTGAGCGCATCTGGTCAACGTAGACAAGTTTTACCGTATCACCGACTTTGATTGCACCAGAATCCGGAACTTCTTTGCCCATCTTTCCGTCCGGGAGTTCAATTTCCTGACCTGCGGCACTTGCAATCATCTTGAAGAGCGTTGTTTTACCTGCACCGTTCGGACCTACGATTCCGACAACACTACCAGCCGGAATATGGAAATCAAGGTTTTCAAACAAAAGCTTGTCATCGAATGATTTTGTGAGTTTTTCAGCATCAATTACTACATTACCGAGGCGAGGGCCTGCCGGAATTGAAATCTGTGTATCCTTAAGCTGAACGCGCTTTGCTTCTTCTGCGAGCAATGCTTCGTATTTTGTGATGTGTTCCTTGTGTTTTGCCTGACGGCCTTTTGCTCCGGCGTGAATCCATTCCAGTTCTTCCTGCATTTCACGGCGGCGTGTTGAAGCCTGTTTTTCTTCAAGGGCAAGGCGTTTTTCCTTTGCTTCAAGCCATTCTGAGTAGTTTCCTTTGAAAGGATAGCCTTCGCCTCTGTCCATTTCCAGAATCCAGCCCGCAACATTGTCGAGGAAGTAGCGGTCGTGTGTGATAGCGATAATTGTACCAGGATAGTCTTTGAGGTGGCGTTCGAGCCATGCAACAGTCTCAGCGTCAAGGTGGTTGGTAGGTTCATCCAGAAGAAGAATGTCCGGTTTCTGCAGAAGCAGGCGGCACAAAGCAACACGACGGCGTTCACCACCGGAAAGCACGTCTACAACCTGATCTCCCGGAGGACAGCGGAGGGCATCCATTGCAAGCTCAAGGTTTGCGTCCAGATTCCATGCATCGGCGGCGTCAAGTTTTTCCTGAATTTCTGCCTGGCGGGCACAGAGTTTATCAAAATCAGCATCCGGGTCACCAAAAGCCTCGTTTACCTTATCGAATTCAGCGAGCAGGTCTGTGATTGGCTTTACGCCCTCTTTTACTACTTCAAGGACTGTTTTGCCCGGTTCAAGATACGGTTCCTGCTCCAGATATCCCATTGAATAGCCCGGAAGAAGTTTTGTTTCGCCGGTGTAATCCTTATCGATTCCTGCGAAAATTTTGAAAAGTGAAGATTTACCGGCACCGTTTTCACCGATAACGCCGATTTTTGCTCCGTAATAATAAGAAATGGAAATGTCTTTGAGGACAACTTTTGTTCCATACGCGCGCGAAACGCGATCCATCGTGTAAATGATTTTTTTGTCGTCGAATGTTTTAGCCATAGAAAAAGTATATACCAAATATAGAGTTATGTCATAAAAGAAACTTCCATTTCTGAGTATTTAGGCTTATAATGGAAATGATGATTTCAAAGTTAAAATCTGTCAAACACATTGAAGGCGGAAGCGTACGGAATTTCATTATTTCTCAGATTTTCATCATATTTTCCCTCGTTGCAGTCATTATCTGTTCATTCGTTTCGTTCTACAAAGATTACAAGGAAAGCCTTATAGTCGCAAATGAAACTACGGTAGCAGAAGTCGGAAGCGAACTTCATTCCTTTGTCGAAAAAGGCGCTTCCCTCCTGATTTCTTCTGCTGAAGCCGTTTCCCACATGCAGTCAAAGGGACGTCCGAACAGGGAAATCTCTGAATACCTCGTACATGTTACGAATTCTGCCCAGATCCTCGAAACCTCCTGCTTCAACGGTTTTTATGGATTCATCAACGGAAAATTCATAGACGGAGCGGGATGGGTACCTCCTGCCGGCTACAATCCCGTAGAAACAGACTGGTATAAAAATGCAGTTCAGGCAGACGGGAAAATAGCAATTATTCCTGTATACAAAGACGCCTATACCGGCAAATTCATCATTTCACTCAGCATTGCACTTGCAGATAAAAAAAGCGTTGTTTCCTTTGACATTATCCTGGATGAAATTCAGGAACTTGCAAAAAATATCGTCACGGAAGCACACAACCAGATTTTTATCATAGACTACAACGGGACCGTTATTTCAAACGATGAGAACAATATCCTGTCATCTTCTGAAGAAGTTCATTCGCTCCTGGACAGAATTAAAAATAATCACGAAGAAAAATTCGATACCAGAATCAATTCAAGGGAAGTAATCGTAAATGCAGAAAACGTCCTTGATACCTGGTATATAACCATGATTACCGACAAAAAAGAGCTTGCAAAAACTGTCTTAGGAAAACTAACCCCTTTTGTAATTGCACTTCTCATAATTCTTCTGCTTACGCTTTATCTCTGTAGTTCAAACTTTAAGGCACGCTATCAGATCGGGCAGTATGCAAATACCCTTAACAAAAACAAATCTGAACTTGAACACCAGCTCGTAGCTCAGTGGAATCAGCTCGACAAAAAGAGCCGTAACCTGGTTCAGATGCAGGAAGCCGTCATTGAAGGTATGGCAACCGTAATCGAATACCGCGACCTCAATACAGGTATGCACGTCCAGAATACCAAACGTTATGTAATGATGATTACAAAATACCTGTATAACAACGGCCTTTATCCAGACGAAGTAAACCAGCGTTTTGTAAACATAATCGGAAACGCCGCAGCAATGCACGATATCGGTAAAGTTGCAATCAGCGACAGGATTCTCAACAAGCCCGGCAAGCTTGATCCTGATGAATATGAAATAATGAAAAACCACACAATTATCGGTGCGGGACTTGTAAGGCAGGTTTTCGGAAAATCAATTGACGAAGACATGCTGCGTATGTGCATTGACGTGGTTCAGTATCATCACGAAAAATGGAACGGAACAGGATATCCTATCGGCCTCATCGGCGAAGACATTCCTTTAAGTGCAAGAATTATGGCAATCGCAGACGTATTTGATGCAATTGTTTCGAAGCGCGTTTACAAGGACGCCGTACCTGTTGAAGAAGTATTTGAAATAATCAGGAAAGATGAAGGAAGCCATTTTGACCCGGAACTTGCAGAAATTTTCCTTTCAATGCAGAACGAAATCAAAAATTATCTGGCTTCCCTTCAGAACAAATAAATTTACAGCCCTGTTCCTTCGTCAATTCCCATCATGATGTTCATGCACTGGACGGCAGCACCGC
>CAMOWQ010000196.1 GCA_946628495.1 uncultured Treponema sp.
CGATGTTCCTAAACGACAGTCGCAACGGACTGTCGTTTTTAACGGAACTTCGATTTATGGCAGAACAGCCGGCCCTGGCGGAAGCACTGCTTCTGGCAGGGATACGCCCTTTGTAAAATGATTATTATTTTTTGCGGAAAAATTGTGGAAGCCCGTTGTACATTACGGCAGAAACGGTAAGAACATCGTGGCCGCCTTTCTGGTAAATTGCTTCGTACAAATTGCCTTTGGAAAAATCGTCGGAATATATGAATGTGTCGGAAAGTTTTTGCATGGCTGTAATTTGAGGATGAAGGTTTGGTTTTGCAATATCGTGAGCGCCGCATCCTGAATAAATGAAGAATTCTGCTGGGGATTTTCCTGCTTCGAGCACTTTTTTCTGTAAATAATCTGCTGTAAGTTGAGGAATTCGTCCGCCTGCTGTGTTTCCAAGACTCCAGCTGTCGCCGCTGATTGGCATAAAATAGGCAAATTCGTTTAAGCAATGTTCAAAAACCGACCACGTTGTTACTGAACCCATGGAAAATCCGCCGAATGCCCTGTGATAGCGTGATTCTGCGAGTCCTTCTGTGTCTGTTGATTTTGCATAGGTGTGATATTTTGATTCTAATGCTGGAATTACATCTGAAATCAATTCTTTGTAAAAATTCGTGCAGTTTGCTGTGTCGTTTTTGCAGTAATCGTTGTAATAGGTAACGGCACAAACGATTGTCGGTTCCATCTGCCCTGTTGCAATGAGCGCGTCTAAAAGTTGGGTTATGCGTGTTGAGCTGTTTGCGCCTCCAAAATACCAGCCGGGTGTGTTGCTTCCTCCGTGCATGAGGTAAAGAACGTTGTAGCGGGTTTGTGTATCGTTTTCGTCATAATTATGTGGCAGATAAACAAGTGCGACTTTTTTGTAAGTTTTTGAATCTGTTGCGGTAAGATGATTTGTTGTTTCGTATACAAAATTTACGACTGCTCCCATGGGATTTTTTGTTGTATTCATGAAATCGAACGGAATGTCTTTGCATAGTGTTGAAATATCTGATTGGGATTGTGCAGAAGTTTTTGATGCATTTTTTGATTCTGTGGCTGAATCTGTGGATTGTGTTTTTGCTGATTTCTGTGCGTAGGATGCAAAAGTTACTGTCGAAATGAGCATTATTAATAGAAGAGACTTTTTCATTTTGTTTCCTTTTGATTGTTTTTAATAAGATGATTTTAACAGCGATAAAAGTTTTTTTCAAATAAAAAGTCAAATATAGTTGACATGTGGCAAAAAGTCGTATATATTTGACATATAGTAAGATGAATTTAAAATTCACGAGGAGGTTTTTATGACATTATCATTTGCAATAGGATTATTGGCAGGAAGTGCATCAGTTGTGATTATTTTAGCAATTGCAAGAAAGAAGGGAAAATATGGTGAATATGATGAGCGTCAGGCTGCTGTTCGCGGAAAGGCATATAAAGCCGGATTTTTCTGTTTCGTCTTATGTGAGGCTGTAGTTTTCCTTATAGAAATTATAACTCAAAAGCCGCTTGTGATTGTAGAAAATGGTGTTTTGAACTGGCTTATAGTTTTGTTTTCATGTCTTGTTTTTGTTGAATTTGCTGTTTTTAATGATGCCTATTTTACGCCGGATAAACCTTTTTCAAAAAGATGGGCAATCTGTACGTATTTATATGTTGTTTTGAGTTTGATTCAGAGTTTTAGAGTGGATGAACCATGGTTTAAAGTTATAACTTTGTCTGCTGGAATTTTTGTGTTTGTTATAATTACAAGTGTTATTATAAGACGCATGATTGCTAAAAAGACTGAAAAAGAAGAAGATGATGAATAAGAGGGCAGGGCAGATATGAAAAATCTAAAATTAAAATCCGCCCGTGCACTCAAAGATATGTCGCAGGAAGATTTGGCAAAAGCGGTAGGTGTAAGCCGACAGACAATCAACGCAATTGAAAAAGGTGACTATAATCCGACAATCAATCTGTGTATTGCAATATGCAAAGTACTTGATGTAACACTGAATGATTTGTTCTGGGAATAGTCACCCGGATATTTTTTATGCGTTATGTTTTTTATGGACGTTCTGATTCTTCGTTCCAGTATTTTGCTTTTTCTTCATTATGAATTGGATTAACTGGATTATCTGATGCATAAAGTTTTGAAAGCCATGAGCATACAAATTTTATTGCATCAGGTGTACAGTCGCAGTTACCTTTTTTGCTTTCTTCGATTGCTTCCAAAGCTTCTTTTTCTGCTTTGTAGAAATCGTCGGCGGTTGGTGCTTCTGTATTTTCTTCTGATGAGTCTGATTCTTCTGCTTCGCTGGCAACTTTTATACAGTCACGAATTGCAAACCAAACTTTTGCGTGAACGCTTCCCTTTTCCGCAGCTTTTTTGAAATATTCTTCTGCTTTTTTTTCGTTTTCTTCTGAGTTGATGTCTATAAGTGAATTTTTTGAATTGTCGAATGCATTAAAAACTCCTACACAATGAAGGAAGCCCAAGGTTTTTAGTGCATACGCATTGCCTTCTTCTGCCTTTTTTGTAAGGAATGCAACGCTTTCTTCGTAATCGATTCCGTTATTTGCTTTGAATGCCGCATATTCCAAAAGTGCAGTTTCTTCACCTGTTTTTGCAGCTTTTTCGAGTTCGAGGCATTCTTCAAGTTCGTTCTGCCAGTTTTTGCCTTCTGCGAGTGCATTTTTAATAGAGTCGATGTAGGCGTTCCATTCTTTTGTTGAAATTTGGATGTTGTTTGTGTTTGAATTTGTATTTAAAAGATTTGACATGGAAATTATTATAGTAAGTTTTTTTCAAGTGGCAGAATTTTTATTATAAAATTTCAGGAAAAAGGCATAAAAATAAAACATGCAATTTTTACAAAAATGCTTTCGCAGGAACCGTATTTTGCTTCGCCGAGAAGCCTCTACACTTCGTTTCGTCGGCTTTTTGGGCGTTCCTGTGTACACTCGGCTTCAATGCTACGCAAAATTCGAACCCTGCTACGCATTTCTTATAATATTTACAACGTTTTCTTTTATAATATGTTTGTCATGATAGTTATGATAAAATCCATTAATTGAATATATCGCTAAAATTTTCTATAATAGAGCATTAATTTTGCGTTTTCGGTGGGTGAACCGGGGCGCTTTTGGAGAAAAAAATGCCTAAAATCGAATGTAACGAAAAACTGTTTTTTGATGCTATCGGA
>CAMOWQ010000197.1 GCA_946628495.1 uncultured Treponema sp.
TTCTTCAATCGTAGAATTAACAAATCTGCGGACAACACGAAGGTTTACATCGGCTTCGAGAAGAGCCATTTTAATTTCTTCGACGCTTTCTTCAATATTTTTTTCTGTGATTGTGGATTTACCGCTTAATTTCTTTACGATTCCACCAAAGGTTCCTGTAATTTTTTCTAACATAATGTTTCTCTATTATAATATAAAACTCAGATATAAAACGCCGTTGTTTTTGTTTGTATTCAGCGGCTTTTTATACCTAATATTAAATTTAAATGAATTTTCTAATAATTCAAGAATTTATTCAAAAATTCATCAACAGTACATTCTTTATTCAAAACGCTGAACAATCCGTTACACAAAGGAAGCTTAATATCCTTTTTCTGTGCAATTTCGTGAACATACTTACATGCAATTGCGCCTTCTGGAAGATAACCGATTTTTCCAACATTTGCTATTAAATCATCAATATCTTTGAATTTTGAAAGCATATCTGTTTTTATCAAATCCTGACCGAAACGTCTGTTTCTTCCGTATTTACTTTTACAAGTTACATCCAAATCACCGACACCAGAAACCGAAGTAAAGGTTTCTGCATGGGTTGCGCCCATTGCAAAACCAAGCGTCTGAATTTCGTTTAATCCTGCAGCAAGCAAAAGACTTTCTGTATTATCACCAAAAATTGAACTTGTTTCTGAGATGGCATCAAGTGCACCGTAAACAACTGCAATTACATTTTTTGCAGCTGCGCAAATCTGTACACCAATAACATCAAAACTGGAGAAAACCATAAGGCCTGGTACTTTCAACAATTCACGCACACGGATTGAATTTTTAGGATTCAAAGACGCTGCAACAAGGCCTGTAATTTTTCCCATTGCGACTTCCTCCGCATGACTAGGACCTGCAACATAAACAGTACAGTCTTTATAAATTTCAGGAAGTGCACCTTCTATTGTTTCAAGAATAAGTCGAGGACCATTTGCTGAAGGAACGAAACCTTTTGTAAGAGCAGCAATTACAGTAGAACCGTCTGCAATATTAGGAACATCCCTGATTTTTTTCACAGTGCTTTCAAGAAAGAGCGACGGAGATGCAATAATAAGAAATTCCTTTGCTGAGGCAACCGCCTGAATATCATTAGAACAGGTTACGTTTTCAGAAAGTTTATAGCCAGGAAGGAATTTTTTATTTTCGTGTTCTTTATTTATTGATTCAACAACTTCATCTTCAAGAGCCCAAATCTGTACTTTATGACCGCCTCTTGCCAATGCCTGTGCTATACCGGTTCCCCAGGCTCCCCCTCCGATAACTCCAATCATCTTAGATTCCATAAAATTTCCTTCAGATTTTTAATTCTGTGTCCATTAAAACATTAAACGGGTTTGCCACAGAATCTTAATGATTAAGGACATTCCCGTTCACATAAAAAGTTGATTAATCAGATGTATTCAAACCGTTAGTACCAGCCGTCTTCGCAATCTTTCCAATCAAAGATTTCAGACTCATTAAACCAAAGTGCAATTTCTCTTTCTGCACTTTCATCACTGTCAGAAGCATGAATAACATTTCTGTTTGTATGACTACAATAGTCACCACGGATTGTACCAGGTTCTGCTTCTGTTGGCTTTGTTTTACCTACAAGTTTTCTTGTAAGAACAACTGAATCATCGCCCTGCAAAACCATTGCAACAACAGGACCAGAAACCAAATAATCAACTAATTCATCAAAGAAAGGCTTTCCTTTGTGTTCGGCATAATGTGTTTCTGCCAGTTCTCTAGTCGGATGAACCATTTTTAATCCGACAATTTTCAATCCTTTCTTTTCAATACGCTGGATAACTTCGCCAACAAGACGGCGATTAACAATTCCAGGCTTTAACATTGCAAAACATCTACTCATAAAATACAATTATAGTATATTCTTTACGATATTTCAAGATAACAAATTTCAGACAACTTTTATTCATGACTTCTGTATTATTTTCGTCCACATAATCTTTTTTCTACTTCATCGATTATCGTATCAGGCGTCGAAGCACCTGCCGTAATTCCTACAGAATCAAGTGAATAAAAATATTGAGGAATATCATCTGCACTTTGAATATGCACTGCATTTTTACAGTTTTCACTTGCAATCTGAAAAAGCCGCTGCGTATTTGCAGAATTTTTTCCACCAATTACGAGAACACCTCCAACCTGCGTACACAAATCTTTTAATGCATCCTGACGTTCCTTTGTTGCAGGACATATCGTATTATAAATCGTAATGTTAGTATATTTTTCAGCCAGAACCTTCTGTATTTTTTCAAACTCACTCATTGAATACGTTGTCTGACTCATAAGAATAATGTTTTTTTCACAAGAAAAATTAATATCAACTTTTGCAGCGTCTTCAGCATTATGAATCAGAATAAAATGTTTGCCTGCATAACCTGCAATTCCCTTTACTTCGCCGTGATTTAAATCTCCAGTCATTATGACATAATCATCTTCGCCCGAATACTTCTGAACCATTTTCTGACTTGCTTTTACACGCGGACATGTTGCATCGATTATTTTACATTTTTTTGCTTCAAGCTGATTTATAATCTGTGGAGAAACACCATGTGCACGAATTATTACAGAACTTCCCTCTGAAATTTCTTCAATTTTATTTTCATCAATGATTTTTAGTCCCATTTTTTCAAGTTTTACAAGAGCATTTTCATTATGAATTAAAGGACCAAGAGAATAAACATCGCCTGTTTTTTGCAAAAGGGCATTTTCTGCAAGTTCCACGGCACGACGCACACCAAAACAAAATCCAAGTACGGAAGCACGAATGATTTTCATAGTGAAAAATGTAGCATAAAACAGAAATTAGACCAATACATTATTAGCCATAATCATAACCACCCCTCAAAGGGGTGGTTTGCACTTAGCCTATAAGGCTAGGTTCTCAAGCTAAGACTTAAGTCCCATGCTTTCACTAACGTTCAAGCCTATTGCAACTTGTCACCCGCAGCCCCTTAAAAGGGCTTTTGTACTACTTGCTACCCTTAAAAGGGTCTTGGTATTCTTTTTCAGTAACCTTATCCATTGCTATATCGTGAGCTTCCTGTTCCTGTATGTACTTTTTTATGGTTGCTTCATTCAATCCCACTGTACTTACATAGTAGCCTTCCGACCAGAAATGGCGATTTCCAAACTTAT
>CAMOWQ010000198.1 GCA_946628495.1 uncultured Treponema sp.
CCGGTAGCATTTTTCTTTTGGTGTATTCATGTTTATAATGCGTTTGCCCTGCAATAATCGGGGGAAAAGAGGCTTCTCGGCGGAGCAAAAATCCGGTTCCTGCGAAAGCTTTTTTTTGTAATATAGATTACTTTATAAGATATGTATTCCTACACCTTTTCTACGTCCGAACACGCGATGACATTTATACCTGTTCCTAAGATATCATACACAAGAACATCCCCGCGTTTTACAGGAGCCGGTGTTTTCTGCCTGCGGATAACCTCCATGCAGCTTAAAAGCATTCCTTTTGGAACTTCACCAGCCGTCTTTACAGGAACAACAGGCAGCTGACCACCAGTTACGCTTATTGTTGTTGTTAGCGTTCTTGTCGGGTTCAAAAGCTCCTTTTTGGCATATTCTGCACCACGCGGACATCCGTTATCGCGAACTTCGGTAACTGTTTTTTTACCGTCACATTCGTCAAGAGTAACTTCCATATTACATCCCATTGGACAGATAATACAGGTCATCGGAATTGTCTGTTTTTTGCATTCATTCTGAGTTTCCATTATTCAACATCCTCCTCTGGAATTTCTATTGCAACCGTAAGATTATCGTTTACCTTTTTCATCTGCTGTGCATTCAGTTCAACAACCTGCATTTCTCCAGGACGAACAATCTTTTTTCGTACAGATTTTATGCGTTCTCCGTTGCTGGAAATTACAATCTGTACTCCACGATATACATCAGTAACACGGAACATTATAGAAACAGTAGCGTCTGAATCAGCTTCCGTTTCTATTGAATCAATATACTGCGGAACTGTATAACGCACGCGGTTTCCGGCACGTACCGTAATATTTTTAGAACCGTTCTTTATCTGTCCCTGAACATATTTTGCAGCATTTTCGCCGGCTCTAAGACTTTCCGCTGTTACAAAATCAACCAAATCGTGCACATGAACAGTATTTCCACATGCAAAAATGCCTTCTACCGAAGTCTGCATTCTTTCGTTTACAATCGGTCCTGATGTACTTGAATCTATTGCAATTCCGCAACCTGTAGAAATTTCGTTTTCTGGAATAAGACCGACCGATAAAAGCAGGGTGTCACATTCAATAAATTCTTCCGTACCAGGAATTGGCTTACGGTTTTTATCAACAGCGGCAACAGTAACTCCTTCTACCCTTTCGCGGCCTTTTATTTCTGTAATCGTATGACTGAACTTTAAAGGAATATTGAAATTTTCAACACACTGCACAATATTCCTGCGCAACCCTGCACTAAACGGCATAAGTTCACAAATCAATTTTACTTCTGCACCTTCAAGGGTAAGCCTGCGCGCCATAATAAGCCCGATATCACCAGAACCAAGAATTACAACCTTTCGACCAGGAAGATATCCGTCTATATTTACAAAACGCTGGGCACTTCCAGCTGTAAAAATGCCGGCAGGTCGCGTTCCAGGAATTACAAGTGCACCACGAGTTCTTTCGCGGCAACCCATTGCAAGCACAACAGCCTTTGCATTTAACTGCATAAGCCCGTCTTTTGTATTAATTGCAGTAACCTGTTTCTTATCATTTACTTCCAAAACCATTGTGTCGGTTTTATATTCAATACCAAGCTGCAAAACTTCATCAAAAAAACGACCCGCATATTCTGGACCCGTAAGTTCTTCTCCAAAATGATGTAAGCCAAATCCGTTGTGAATACACTGCATCAAAATACCGCCAAGGCGTGTGTCACGTTCCAGAATCAGGATTTTTTCAGCACCGTTTTTTCGTGCAGCAATTGCAGCTGCCATTCCTGCAGGCCCACCACCAATAATTACAATGTCATAAAAAAAAGTATTCATCGAATTCATTCTGCACCTCCACTACCTTGTCTTAGAATTCAGTATATAAGATGCACCGCCGTTTTTTGTAACCGAAGTCATAGGAATATTCTTTTCCCGTGCAATTATTTCGGTAACACGCGGCGAACAGAATCCGCCCTGACAGCGACCCATGCCAGCCCGTGTTCGCCGCTTTATGCCGTCTAAATCATTAGCGCCAACCGTCGAATTAATTGCCTGAACAATTTCGGCTTCCGTTATCATTTCGCAGCGACATATAATTCTTCCATATAGTGGATTTTCTTCTATTAATTCTGCTTTTCTTTGCACAGATGCATCCTTAAAAGATTCAATTCCTTTTCGGACCGCAATAAAATCTGTATTCGGCTCAATCTTCATGCCGAATTTTTCGCAAAGAATTTTACGTGCCATTTCCGAAACATATTCACCAATTGCAGGAGCAGCCGTAAGACCTGGCGAACAGATTCCCGCAACATTTATAAAGGCCGGAACATTTTTATCTTCTTCTATAATAAAGTCCTTAATTTGTTTTCCGTCTTCATCATAAGCAAGGGCACGCATTCCCGAAAAAGAATTGATGATATTTCGTCGAGGAATTCCAGGAATTGTTTTTTCGCCTTTTTCCATTGCAAAATTCTGACCGCTTCTGGTTGTTGCAGTGTCCGTTTTTTCAAAACCGTCATCGGCAGTTGGACCTACAAGAATGTTTCCGTCTACTGTCGGCGTTACAAGAATTCCTTTTCCTTTTTCATCAGGCGTCTGGAACAAAGTATGCGACGCAATATATGAACACTTGTTATCCAAAAGAAAGTATTCTCCGCGGCGAGCCTTTATTTCAAAATTCCTTGCTCCTGCCATTTTACTTATTCTGTCTGCAAATAATCCTGCAGCATTTATAACACAGCGGGCTTTTATTTCCTGTTTGCCTGTGTGAATTGTCCAAAGTTTTTCGTCTATTCCTGAAGATTCACTGCCAGTCGGGTTTGCCTGCACATTCTTTTCCGCAGTTTTCGGCGGCGTTAAAGAATGAACCTCGGAATCTAGAAAAAGTTTTACGCCATTTTGCACGGCATTTTCCGCAATTGCCCACGTTGCCTGATACGGGCTAACTATACCGGCCGTCGGTGCAAACAAAGCTCCCGCTGCATCAGGATTAATTTCAGGCTCCATTTCGTGCAACTCTTCCTGCCCGATTATCTTAAGATTCTTTACGCCATTTTTAATGCCCCTGTCATACAGTTTTTTGATATGAGCCATATCATCATCACAAAAACCGACAACTAAAGAACCCGCATTTTTATATTCAAAATGCAGCTCCCGCGACCACTCTGCATACATATCACA
>CAMOWQ010000199.1 GCA_946628495.1 uncultured Treponema sp.
ACACCAGCAAAATATAATGCTTTTTTTAAGCGGTATTTGTTTTGTTCTTGCAATCCTTAGTTTTTTTACAAAATCCCTTGGAAGAAAAAGACGACACGCCCTCATCTTAATGGAAGCTATCGCCGCCATGCTTTTGATAATGGACCGTTTTGCATACATATACCGCGGCAATGTTTCGAATCTTGGTTACTGGATGGTCCGCATTTCAAACTTCTGTGTATATCTTTTTTCACTTGGCATTATTCATGAATTTAATCTTTATCTTATAGATCTTTTTACAAACGAAGGAAAACTCGAAAAGGTTCCAGCCCGTCTTATTTGTGTAGAAGTGTTTTTTGCAATTGGCACACTACTCATAATTATTTCACAGTTTACCGGTCTTTTTTATACTTTTGATGAATACAATCGTTACCAGAGAGCAAAAGGATTTTTAATAAGTTATATATTTCCATTTGGAGGATTGCTTCTTCAGCTTGACGTAATTTTCGAGCACTACAAAAAAATCAAACGAAAAATCCGTATTCCACTGCTCATCTTTGGCTTGTTACCAATTCTTGCAACAATCATTCAGATTTTCACATACGGACTTTCGCTTACAAACATTGCACTTGTTGGCGTAACAATTCTGCTTTACATTTTTGTTCTTGTTGATATGAACAATACAGTGGAACGTGCAAACTCTCTGGAAATCGATCTTTTAAAAAATGAACAGAAAAATATGCAGATTATGTTTGAGCAGACTGCAACGGCCCTTGCAAATGCAATAGATGCAAAAGATGTTTACACACACGGTCACTCAATGCGAGTTGCTGAATATGCACATAAAATTGCAGTACTCGCAGATAAAGATGATAAATTTTGTTCTGATGTTTACTTTGCAGGTCTGCTGCATGATGTTGGAAAAATTGGAATTTCAAATGATATCATCCAGAAAAACGGTAAACTTACTCCGGAAGAATTTGCTGAAATTAAAAAGCATCCTGTAATTGGCAAGCAGATTCTTTCCAGTATTTCTAAATCTCCATATCTTTCTATTGCTGCAAATTCGCATCATGAACGTTACGACGGACATGGATACCCAGAAGGATTGAAGGGTGACGACATTCCAGAGATTGCACGAATTATAGCCGTAGCAGATGCCTATGACGCCATGACTTCTAAACGAAGCTACCGTGACCCGATTCCTCAGGACAAGGTTCGCGAAGAGATTGTAAAAGGCATGGGCACTCAGTTTGACCCTCTGTTTGCAAAATTAATGCTCCATATGATTGATCTGGATACGGAGTATGAACTTAAAGAACACGAAGAAGTAAAAGAACTTTCAGGAAAGAATACTTTGAACTGTTCAGAATTCCGTGCAGCAAAATCAGAAGGAATTCTTCTTACAGACTGCATTACCAGAATTAAAGTGCACAGCCGTGCCGACACTGATTTTATTGCCGACTATACAATTCCTTCGTTCATTGTTTTTGATTCTCTGGATTCAAGAGCGCATGAAACAGAAACAAAACGCAAGGCAATGCTTTACAACGAATATGCAATCATACGTTTTGATGGAAAAGTTGATAAAGGCAATGCCCGTAAAATAGAATCTGAAATTATTCTTCAGGATGCCTATAAGCAAAATCCACCAACGGAAGATGATTTAATTAAAGAATATAAAAATGGTCTGGACTATGAAATTGAAGCCGTAAAAGTTAGGGAACACTTACTGATTGTAATTTCCAATAAGTTCCAGACAGTTCGCACAACTATTGCCCTAGAAGATAATACTCATTTTGCATACATTTCTCTCACAGGCGAATTATGTTTGATTACAAATGTTGAAATAAAAAAATCAGATACACCTGTAGCACCAGATTATATTCCACGCATTGCAGAAGAAATCAGTTATATAAATGTTCCGCAGGGAGATATCCCAAATCTTCAGGTGGATGGATGGCGAACAGCCGCTACAGAAGGCATTGTCGTAAAAGATAAGATGACAATTACATTCCATTCAAAGAGCCTGCCGGCTGCCCGTCTAATCTGGCACTGTCCGTTTATCTGTCTGTTCTATTCAGATGATAAAAAAGTTAATGGTAAAGGCTTCCGCGAATTCGTACTCATCAGATTAGATGGTGAAAACTGGGAAGAAAATGCACAGGCAAAAAATACCATGGTGATAAATAAAAATGCTGCCTTTGAAAATTGGGAAACCTGGAAAACCATGAATAAGAATGGTATGGATTGTAAAATAGAATTCTATCGCGAAGGTAACAAAATTACCACAATTACAGAAAACGGCGGAATTGCAATCAAGAGCGTTACGACCTTAAAATCGGATGCTCCAGAAATTTATGTTGCACTCACCGGTGATGAAGTTGCAATCACAAATATAAGAATTGAATAGGTTGTCGGGCCAAGCCCGACAATGACATTAGTTGTCGCCAAATAGAGCTTCGGCGTCTTCTGTTTCCATTACAGAAACCTTTGTAGTTACAACCGGCTTTTCATCATTTTTATTTGCATACAATTCACAGATATAGCGGTACACATGATTTTCTTCATCACGGAAATCTTCTACTGCTTTCATTTGAATTGTTGTATTATTTTTGAGATATCCTACATCAGCCTTAAATTCCATAACAGAAAGAATAAAGCCAGGAAGCGGTGTGCGTCCTTTAATTGTATTTGTAATTCCTGTAAGGGCTGAAATGCATTGAGCCATGAACTCAAAGCCTACCCAGCTAGGAACTCCGTCAAACTCAGGTTCATAGAAAATACAGTTTTCTGTAATATCGTATTCACTTGTAATTGTATGATTGTTTACATCATGCTGTGTTACACGGGAAAGGAGAAACATCTTTCCTTTATGAGGAAGATAGTTTATAAGTTCGTCGTGTTCAATAAGTTGCTGAATTTCTTTCATTTTATACTCCTGTGTTATATTCCAAGTGCAAGGCATGCATTGGCACCACCAAAGGCAAAAGAATTAGAAAGACAAACCTTTAATTCTGCCGATTCTACTGCAATGCTGTCCGCCTGACCAAAATTATTTTTATCTACAATATTGAGAGAAGGAAGTTCGTCGTCTTTTACGCCATCCCAAACCTGCAAAGGCAGAGTTCTATTATCTCTATTTTTGCCCTTATTTTCAACCAGAGCCTTCCAGCAG
>CAMOWQ010000200.1 GCA_946628495.1 uncultured Treponema sp.
TAATTTTCCAATTACTAACAGCAGTTTTTATTTTCTTAAGTTCTTGAACTGCGTCATCTTTTTTTAGTTCAAAATATGGAGCAACTTCAAGTGCAAGTTCAAAATCGAGGGAATTATTGTTTTCATCGATGTTTAAAGAAAGTCCTGTTCCGTCAGGATTCGGATTTACATCAAAAAGCGGTGATAGTTGAAGACCGTTCTGGTCACATAAGAAACCATGATTTCGCAGATGGTCATCGGTATTAGTTACGGCAATGCTGAATACAATTCGTTTCCAAAGTTCGTGTAAATCATTCTTAGGTTTAGAGCCATTTTGGCGTATTGCCTGTACAATATTTAGATAGCTTGTGCCGTTTTCGGAATTCTCTCCGTCAGTTTTTCCAAGTACGGTCATTGCAGAAATAAAATGAATGCGTTTGCAGTTTGGCAGACGGTCGAATCGTTTGGATAAAAATGTACTTCCATGTTTTGAAAAACGTTCACATCTTGCTTCCGGGACTTTCAGTCCACATTGGGTAGCAAGTTCGTGGCAGACCATTTCCCAAGCGCCAGTATTATTTTCATCATATTTTGAAGGAAATTTTGCAATCCATAAATTTCCGTTTATATCCTGTACTGTTGCTTTTGGACGTGCCCCACCAAGAGATGAGCCTGGGGAAAGAAGCATTGTAAGCCATTTTTTAACATCGGAATCAGAGCCATCTTCTGCTTCAAAATGAAATGCTGCATCTTCAAGTTCACGAATTTGAGTCCAGACTGGAACTGCAAATTTCTTACTGTCTGCAAGAAAAGGTCCTTCTATATCTGTTTTAAATCTTATTGCTCCCATTCGTGCAATGTCTTGAATTCCTAAGAGATAATCGCTTTCTGTAAGTTTTTTTTCAGTCCTTTTCTGTTCCCTTGCTTCTATGCTTTCTCTTCTTTTCATTAAAAGACGGCCCCATCTGTCTGGACTAGAATCTGTAAAAATGCCGAATTGTTTCTTATTATCTGGCAAATACTGTCTTCCATGATAAAGGTATAAATCAGGATCAAAAAAAGAAAAATGATTTTCCTTTAGCCATGCAGAATCATATTTAAAAGAAAAAATTTCTTTTCCTTTAAGAAAATCAGAGTTTAGTTCGCCGATGAGAACAGGTTCATTAAGAGGATGCCAATCTGCATATACGAAAATCTTTTTGCTATCCATTTTTACTTTCCAGTTTTTTTTGCCCGTTGACGAACAGGGAGTTTTAAATCCTGAAGTTTGTGTCCAAGTTCATCATCTTTTGCAACAAGAAGGATGTCTTTTTCAAGTTTGAGTGCATTCAAAACTGAAATATAAATTCCCATTGCAACTGACGGAGAACCTTTTTCTACTGACCAGAGTGTTGCCCGACTTATTCCTGCCCGTTCTGCTACGAGTTCTGTCGAAAATCCTCGTCTAAGCCGTGCAAGTCTTATATTTTCACCAAGTTCCGAAAGGATATTCTGTAAACCGGGGAGTAATACAACTGCGTTTTTACCCATAATGTAAATAATTGTAAACATTATATCAGATATTGTCAATAAATATAAACATTCATGCTGCATCATAGAATATATAGGCAAGTGTGTAAGAAAGATTAATGACAGGAAGAATAGAACAGAAGAAATATTTATACTAAATGAAACAACTTCGTTTTCTTCTTACTAGATGAAAAATCATTACCATAACATATTTCATAATCAGAATATTTATTTAGAAAGCCTTGTTTATCTCCGACTCCAATTTCACAAAAAATAATTTTAAGTCTGTTTTTAACAGAGCCTATAGACATTTGTGAATTGAAGGCGAGTGCATCATATTTTACACCATTTTGTATTTCTGCTAGCCATTTTGCATCTCGTTTCTGTAATTCTGGAAATTTCTGGATATCAAGTTTTTTAACAGAGTTTGTTGTTTCGAATAAATCAAATGTATATATTTGGAAAAAGAACAAACATAAAAAGAGAATAAAAGAACAAGCAAGTTTTTCAAGAAAACAAACTAAGAATATTTCTTTACCAAATCTTATTTCTGATATAATCAAACCCAAAAATACAACAAGCATTATTATGTTCTTTGTCTTTTTATGTTTATTAAAGAAACCTCTTGCATAAAGTGTTATTATTGAAAGGCCAAATATAAATACGCCCATGTTATTAGCTGGTTCAAATAATAAAATTATACATCCATATAAAAATGGAATAAGCGACATTAAACCTAATTTTGTTGGAAATATTATTATCAAAAAAAATAGAACTATTGAAATACAGTTTATAACAAATGCAAAAAATTCAAGTTTAGAATTTATTAAAGTTCTAAGTCCATAAATTTCAATTTTTCTTGTATTTGAAATAATAAGTATTATGGTAGCCAGTATTGAAATAAATCTTATAAACATCTGTAAATTATTCGAATAAGCTGAATTTGTTATTTTCATTCTTCTCTCCGTTTTTTAAATAACCTACAAACTATATTTTAACATGAATATTGTTATTTTCAAGGTTATAAAAGGTCATATTACATGAATTTATAAATTTGTACTCTTTATGACCTTGATTTATCTTTTTTGCAGATATAACGTATTAGAAGTATGAAAAAAAATATCAGAAAATTATCACTTATTATTAGTTTATTTTTCTTATTGATAAATTCATTATTCTGTAATGAAAATAATCTGATACCCCGAGTTTATCTTTATGGAGAAACTCATTGCAACAAAATAAATATAGATGCTGAATTAAAAGTATGGCAGAATTTTTACAATAACCAGAAAATGAGACATCTTTTTATAGAATATGATTATTCGACAGCACAACTTCTGAATAAATGGATGAAGGAAAAAGATGATACAATCCTAAATCAAGTGTACGAAACATGGAAAGGTGCGATTGCATATAACGAAGATAACCTTGCATTTTATAAAAA
>CAMOWQ010000201.1 GCA_946628495.1 uncultured Treponema sp.
CTGTGGTATGTTCTATGTAAACAACCGCTGGCTTGGTGGTATGCTTACAAACTTCTCTACAATCAAAAAATCACTTCAGCGCCTCAAGAAAATCGAAAAGATGGAAATTGACGGCACATTCGATAACCTTACAAAGAAAGAAGTAGCTGCCCTCCAGAAGGAAAAGGCTAAGCTCGAAAAGAACCTTGGTGGTATCAAAGAAATGAAAGAACTCCCAGGAGCAATCTTCATCATCGATACACACAAAGAACAGCTTGCAGTTGCAGAAGCTCGCAGAATGGGTATCCCTATCATCGCAGTTGTTGATACAAACTGTAACCCAGAAGGAATCGACTTCCCTATTCCAGGTAACGACGACGCTATCCGTGCTATCTCATTGTTCACATCTATCATTGCTAATGCAGTAATTGAATCTGACAATGAAGCTGGACTTAAGATTCTTGAAAATCTTAATGACGACGAAGAAGTTCAGACAGATGCTTCTACAAAAGCAGAAGATCAGGAAATCGTTGATTATTCAAATTATCAGCCAACTGAACCAAAAGAAGAAGACGTTGAAGCAGACGAAAAAGAAAGCCTTGCTGATGACGTTGATGAAGACAAAATTTATAAGGACTAATATATGGCAATTACAGCAGCTGACGTAAAGGCACTTCGCGAAGCCACTGGTGCCGGCATGATGGAATGCAAAAAAGCCCTTACAGAATGTAATGGCGACATGGCAGAAGCAGAAAAATATCTTAAGGAAAAGGGACTTGCAGCTATGGCTAAGCGCGCTGAGCGTGCTACAACTGAAGGTCGTCTCTTCATCCGCCAGAACGGAAATAAAATTGCAGTTGTTGAACTTACTTGTGAAACAGACTTCGTAGCAAACAACGCTGACTTTATCGCTGTAGGCGAAAAGCTCCTCGACGTAACTTTCGAAAAGGGTTACACAAAGGTTGAAGCTGATCACGAAGCTATTCTTGAGCCACTCAAGGTATCTATCCGTGAAAATATGAAGGTTGCTAAGGTTGAAGTTATTGATGTACCAGCTGATGCTTCTGCTTCATTCTACGTTCACTCAGACAAGAAAACTGGTGCCGTAGTTGTAGTTAAGGGTTCTACTGCAGATGCAGTTAAAACTTTTGCTTATGACTGCTGTCTCCACATTGCAGCATTCACACCATCTTATACATCTAAGAAAGAAGTTCCAGAAAGCTACATTGCTGAACAGAAGGAAATCTTCAAGGCTCAGATGGATCAGGACGAAAAGATGGCTTCAAAACCTGAAAACGTTAAGGAAGGAATCCTTCAGGGTAAAATTAACAAACACCTTGCAGAAATCTGTTTTGAAGACCAGATGTTTGTTAAAGATGACAAGAAAACCGTTACAGCAAAACTTGCAGAAGTTGGAAAAGAAAATGGTGCAACACTTTCATTTGCAACTGCAAAACTTTACGTTCTTGGAAAATAATCTTAGCAATTCTATACATTATGATGTATAATTAAAAAATAAGGAGAATCGAAATATTCAATTTCTTTTCTCCTTATTTTGATAATCAATTCAAATAATACAAATCGTTATTAAGAATTATAGGAGATTTTTTTTATGGCAGATTCATGTGAAGCAAGAATGGAAAAAACTATCGCTTCTTTAAAAGATTCATTCAATACAATCAGAACAGGTCGTGCAAACGCATCAATCTTTGATAAAGTACGTGTAGATTATTATGGCACAAAAACACCATTAAATCAGGTTGCAACAATTCAGATTCCTGAAGCACGTTCAGTTATCATCCAGCCGTTCGATAAATCTCTTATTACAGAAATTGAAAAAGCAATTCAAGTTGCAGATTTAGGATTTAATCCTTCAAATGATGGAAAAGTTATCCGCATTACAATTCCTGCCCTTACAGCAGACCGCCGCAAGGAACTTGTAAAACAGGCTAAAAACATGGCAGAAAATTCCAGAACTGCAATCAGAAATATCCGCCGTGACGGTAATGATGAATTCAAAAAACAGCAAAAAGCCGGTGATCTTACAGAAGACGGATTAAAAGCAGAAACAGATAAGCTTCAGAAACTTACCGATAAGTATATTGACGAAATAAACAAAATATACGATTCAAAAGAAAAGGAAATATTACAAAACTAAATGCTTTCCAGAATTTTTAGAAAAAATAGAGACAGAATAAACATCGATACTGCAAAAACAGACGTCGACACGATTGACAGGGAAAAACTTCCTTGTCATGTTGCTATTACAATGGACGGAAACGGTCGATGGGCGCAAAACCGTAACATGGTTAGGACTGCTGGTCATGATGAAGGAATGCATACCGCAAAAAGAATAGTTGGTTTTGCATCTGACATTGGTATCAAGCATCTTACGCTCTATATTTTTTCTACAGAAAACTGGAAACGGGCAGAGACAGAAGTTGGATTTCTTATGAATCTGATTCATACAAATCTCTGCAATGAAATTGATTTTTATAAAGAACATAAAATAAAACTGAATTATATTGGAGATTTCTCGAGACTTCCAAAGCAAATTCAGGACGATGTAAAAAATGCTGTAGAAGCCACTTCTACTTTTGCAACAGAAGGTAAAGACGGTATGATTTTAAATATGGCTGTTAATTATGGCGGTAGAGATGAAATCATACGGGGTATTAACAAGTATATTTCATCAGGTTCAAAAAAAGAGCTTGATGAAAAAACATTCGCAGAATATCTTGATATGCCTGATAGTCCTGACGTAGATTTACTTATACGCACGGGCGGTGAAAAACGCCTGAGTAATTTTCTATTATGGCATGTTGCTTATTCAGAAATGGTATTTACAAATACACTTTGGCCCGATTTCTCAAATGAGGA
>CAMOWQ010000202.1 GCA_946628495.1 uncultured Treponema sp.
TTTTTATGACAACAGTGCTTTCTGTTTCAAGTGCGTATACCAAGGGAAAACTGAAAGCTGCAAAGAATGAATATTTTTACAGTCTTCGTTCCACATTGAATGTTTTTTCAAAGATAATAAGCATACAGCTTGAAGATTATACAAATTCTCTAAATTCATTTTTTGTAGATAAGGCTTTAGCAAATTGTGATACAAATGAAATTTTTGAATATATTCAGCAGAATGATTTTAAAAAACACGAAGATTTTTTAGATTTGTATTATATTTTACCGGACGGAACTGCCTATCTTTCAAGCGGTGAAATAATTAAAATGAGTCCGGAAAGACATATCGGATTGCAGGGAGTTCAAGAATATTTTATAAGCGGACTTTGTATTCCTACCAGTAGAGATGAAAAAATATTTTGCATTGAAAGAACTGTTTACAATGACAAAAATGAAATTGCAGGTGCGCTTGGGGTTTCTGTTGTCCTAGATGATTTTAAAGACCGGGTAACTGGTATAAGGGTAGGCGAAAGAGAATCTTTTATGCTTATTGATAAAACCGGAGTTTTTCTTATTCATCCAGACAGACAGATTATAGGAAAGATTTTTTTTCCTGAAGATCCAAAATATGAAGATATTTCAACTGTGAATATGGCAAAGAATCCGGCGGGAACATATAATGCCATAACAGATACTGGTGAAAAAATTTATTTACTGACAGCTAAAATTCGTGAATCTGGATGGACGCTTTCCTTAAAAATATCGCTTAATGAACTTGAAAAAATCTATGCACCGCAGAAACGCTTTGAATTGGTAATTATACTTATTTCTGTCGGTATGATTTTTCTGCTTGTAATTATCGAAGCAAAAGTTCTGGATTTCTTTCAGAGAAAACAGCTTATTGCAACGGTTTACGATCCGCTTACAAATTTGTGGACACGCCAGCGTTTTGAACATGAAGCTTCAAAGTTTATACGTTTTAATCCTCACTCAAAATTTCTTCTAATTGAAGCTGATATACGAGGATTTAAATTCATAAATCAGAATTATGGTGAAGATGCGGCAGACAAGCTTATTTTGTTCTATTCAAAAATCTTAAACAACTATGCTTCTATGTATCATGCAATTATCGGTCGCGGTTTTGCAGATCATTTTTACATTTTAATAAAGATTCCTTCCGTTCATCGTGCAATGAATACATTTAAAAAGAATCTGAATGATTTTTCTGATCAGTTAAAGGATTATGAAATACCGTTTTTTCCGAAATTCGGACTTGCATTTCTTATGCCGGATGGAAAATCAAAAGGCGCAACAATTCAGACTCTTATAGGACAGGCTTCGTTTGCAAAAAGTACAATCCGAGATACAGTAATGACAAAATATGCCGTTTATAATTCAAGGCTTCTTGGAAAGGTTTCTGAAGAAACATTCATAGAAAGTCATATGCAGCAGGCCTTAGAAAATAATGAATTTTTTGTAATGTATCAACCTAAAATCTCTCTTATGAATGATAAGATTGTCGGTGCAGAAGCTCTTGTACGATGGAAAAGTCCTAAACTTGGTCTGCTTACGCCTGATACTTTTATTCCTCTTTTTGAACGCAACGGTTTTATTACAAAAATTGATTATTATGTTTATGAAGAAGTATTTAAATTCATTCAGAGACAGATTGATAATAAAGAACCTGTTGTTCCTGTTTCTGTAAATATGTCGCGAAATCATAATAAGCCTGAAAAATTCATGCATGACTTTATGGAAATTTTTAAGAAATACACCATTCCGTCGTCTATGGTTCAGATTGAAATTATTGAGCGTTCTGTTATGGATAATTCAACTTTGCAGAATGTAACGGATATGCTTCATAAAGAAGGTTTTTCTGTTGCAATGGATGATTTTGGAAGCGGGGAATCTTCTTTGAATATGCTTACAAAAGTTCCTGTTGATGTGTTGAAGTTTGACCGTGAATTCTTAAAATCGTTTACCGATAAGACAGGCCAGATTGATTCGCATTCTGCAAAATTCATACATATTCTTATAAAACTCAGCAAGCATCTTAAAAAACAGACTGTTTTTGAAGGTGTCGAAACACAGGCACAAAGAGATTTCTTGCGTTCGATAGATTGTGATCAGGCTCAGGGATATTTTTATTCAAAGCCTCTTACCGAAGCAGAATTCATAGAATTTGTAAGAAGCCATCAATAAAAGAAACTTCAAACTAAAAAAATCGAAAAGTCGTTTAAAAAAAAAAGTGTCCAGTCGGACACTTTTTTAGGATTAACTTAAAAATTGGGCAGGTCTAAAGCTGTGACAAGTGTTTGTTTAACAATTCAGTTGCCTGTTTAGGGTTTGCCTTGCCGTGGCTCTGCTTCATTACCTGTCCCATCAGCCATCCGACAACGTTTGTTTTTCCACCTTTGTAATCTTCTATAGCTTTTGGATTTGCTGCAATAACTTCCTGAACAATTTTATCAATTTCGCCGGCATCGCTTACAACTTCCATGCCTTTCTCTTTTATGATAACAGAAGGCATTTTGTTAGTATCAAGCATATCGGCAAAAACTTCCTTGCCCTGTTTAGAAGTGATTTTTCCATCTTCCAAAGCGTCAGCAAGTTCTGCAATATGAGCAGGTGTAAGTTTTACGTCGTTTATAGTAATTTTCTTTTCATTCAAAACGGCAAGCAGTTCTGCAAGAATAAGGTTTACTGCGCGCTTTGGATTCTTTGATTTTGTTGCGGCATCTTCAAAGAACAATGCAAGGTCGCGTGTAGAAGTAATTGTTTCTACATCAAAGTCTGTCATTCCATACTGAGCCTTATAGC
>CAMOWQ010000203.1 GCA_946628495.1 uncultured Treponema sp.
CTTTTGCAGGAACTTCATTATCCTTATTGTTATTCAAAAGCATGTCTACAGAAAACAAGGCTTCATTTTCATCATCTTCAGAGTCAGAGTAAGAATCATCAGAATTATTTCCGGCTTCAATTTTTCCAAAGATTTTATTATAAATATTTTTTACTTGAGCTTCTTCAAAGGATGTCAAAATATAATCAACATCAAGAGCTTCTGCTTTTTTCAATTCAATATCTGAAAAAGCATAAGGTGTATAAAGAAAAAATAAAATCTTCTTTCCAACAATTTCGCTTTTTATATACTGTGCAAGGATTTTCCAATGACGTGGATATTCACTTGCATTTATAATTATGATATCCGGCTGAATCTCTTCAATATTGTCCATAGCCTTTAAAAGCCAGGAATAATTAATTGTTTCTATATTCTTTTCTTTTAAGATGAAATTGAGCTCTTCTGCAACAAAATTATCTTCATTTATTATCAATGCTTTCATTTTTTAATCCTGATTATAGGCATTATCGGTTTATTCGGTCCCCAAATTAACTACTGTGTAATCATAAATAATCCAGATTCCTTCCTTCTGGCGTACTTTATAGGTATAGCTCTTTTTTTCGTGATAATTAGGATATTTGAACCATTCAGTAACAACAACATTTCCTTCTGTAGGCGTATAAGTTGTTTTTTCAATCTGGAACTTTTCAGGAACAGCGATGATGTCATTTTCAATTCTTGACTGCATTAAATCGCCCTTATAGTTTTCCAACATTCTTTCACGTTCCTGAGCAGAAACTGTCATATATTTTCTTTTAAGATTTGAATTACGTTTTAATAAAGATTCTACATCCATATAAAGGAAATACTGATCCCATAATGATTTTTGTCTTGCTATGATTGTCTGTTCAACGACCTTATCCGGCGCAAGCTCTTCAGGTTTAAGAATCTGAATATTTTCGGTACTTACAGGAATAAAAGAAGATGAACCGGCAGATGGAGAAGGGCGGACTTCCAATGTAAGTCTGTTAGATTCAAGGGAAATATACTTTGATTTATAAAGTTCAGGGAAGAAAGACAATTCAACATAGTAAACCGATGGTTCTGTAATCGAAATATAATTTTTAAGATTTTCAACAAAAGAATATTCCTCGCCCTGTTCAAGCGCAATTTCTCTAAAATATACTGTCTGATTTGTTGTCCTTTTTTCAATAATCTGATTGGTAAGCTGCAGCTGATTATTTTTTACCGTATATACATGAAAATCAATACTAAACATTCTGTCGTCGGCCAGCTTGAAACGCAAAGTTTCTGGTCCATTATTTTTTACTGTAACATGAATATTAACTGGATTATCAACCGAATCCCCTGGATAATAAATAGTTCTATTATAATATTTTATAGAAATGCTTGCATTTGAAAAATCAGAATTATTTCTCTGGGCAAAAAGAGTCTGTCCAAAGATTAAAAGAGTTGATATAATTACCAATAATTTACAGTTTTTCAAAGTAATCTCCTTGATTATTTATACAATTATATTATTTTTATCGGAATTTTTAAATGAAATCATTATCATCTTCATTAAAAGATTTAATTCATTCCTGGCCTCAAATGCAAGCCGCAGTTCATTTTGTTACTGACGGAAATAAAGCTTTTCCAAAAATAATAAAAGGAATGCAAGGAAGTTCATTTTCTTTCTTTTTAAATGAACTCGAAAAAACAGTTTATTATACCAATCTTCAGGCAATACAATACAATAACGCAAAAAGATACACGGAAGAAAAGCTGGACACTTTTTCAAACGATCTGGTAATCATTGTTCCGGGCGAACTTGAAGCCCGTAATTTATATAATGATTTAATTACAATTCTTGATAATACAGAGATTTATATATTCCCAGCCTTCAGCAGTATTCCATACAGAGCAGCAGCACCAGGTTCGGTTGTCTTTGGAAAACGTGCAGGTGTACTCGCAAAAATACTGGATAAAACAAACCTTATAACAACCAAAAGCTTTAGGATATTTATTTTTACTCAACGTTCTTTTATAACACCAGTTCCAGCACCTGACAGCTTAAAAAACGTTTCATTAAGGCTAAATAAAAAAGATATTTTTGATACAACAAAAATCTCACAAAAATTAATTCAAATGGGATATATTCGGGTTTCTAAAGTTGCTGCAAAAGGGGAGTTTAGTCTTCGTGGTGAAGTTCTTGATATTTATCTTCCTCTTGATGAAAATCCAACCCGAATTACCTTTGACTTTGATCAAATTGAATCATTCAAAGAGTTTGAAGTAGATTCCCAGACAACCTTAAAATCAAAAGAAAATATTTTTATTTATCCAATGAAAGAAGTAATCTGGAATGAAGATTTAATATCCACTCTTGAAAATAAACTTACAGAATATCAGGAAAGTGCAATTTTACAGGATGATTCTGACAGCACTTATGAAGTTTCAAACATACTTTCTGCCAAATCCATACATCTTCCTTTTACCCAGCAGGCTTTAACATATCAAAATCAAATGCTTGAAGAATTAAAAACAAAAGGAAGTTCAGAAGGCGAGGAATTATTTTATCATTTTATCTGGGACAAGCAGTATTCCGTAAAAGATTATTTTTCTGATAACACCTTATTTCTCTTTTTTGATCATGACCGCCTGTGTAATTCTGAAATTGCA